>CABQHR010000100.1 GCA_902463875.1 uncultured Collinsella sp. | reverse complement strand
GACTCCAGGTCGTGCTTCACCCTGAGGTCTATACTCATGGAAAACCTCCCATTTCTCGATGTCCAAGAAATGGGAGGCAGTTCACAGGCACCTTTGTGGTGGTTTTTGTTTTAGGCCGAGGGGAAGGCCCTGGCGGCAGTGCCTATCCTCGGCTTTTGCAAAATCTCGATCTGTAACACCAAGCTGCCCAAAACGGCTCCAGGTGTTACAGATTGAGATGAACTGTTCAGCCGCCAGCCTAACGTCTCGATCTGTAACACGTAGCGAGGAATTTGGTCTCTAACTGTTACAGATTGAGACAAAGCGGGAGCGGCTGGAGCAATATCTCGATCTGTAACAACTACGAGGCTCAACAGGGTCTAACTGTTACAGATTGAGACAAACGTCGGAATTGGTTCGCCGGCCAAGTCCCCGACCACCACAAAGGTGCATGTCCCCTTTGTGGTGATGGGTTGGCCGGCATAGAAAAAGTCCCCGCCGGGCGTGTGCTCGACGGGGACTTTGCCGTTTGGCGGCTAGTGCTGTAGGTGATTACTCGCCCAGCAGGCTCTTGGTGATGGAAGCGGCGGCCTTCTTGCCGGCGCCCATCGCCAGAATGACCGTAGCGGCACCGGTGACGATGTCGCCGCCGGCCCAGATGCGGGGATCGGTGGTCTGGCCGGTCTCCTCGTCGGCGACGATGTAGCCCCACTTGTTGAGCTCCATCTTGCCGCCGATCTTCTTTGCGAAGGGGTTGGCGTTGGTGCCGATAGCCGAAATCGCGACGTCGCAGGGGATCTCCTCGATGGCGCCCTCGATGGGCACCGGGCGACGACGGCCGGACTCGTCGGGCTCGCCGAGTTCCATCTTCTGGACCTTGACGGCGCACACGGAGCCGTCCTCGCCAGCGACAAACTCGAGCGGGGAGACGAGCGGCAGAACCTCGACGCCCTCGGCCTTAGCATGGTGCAGCTCGGCGCGACGGCAGGGCATCTCGTCCTCGGTACGACGGTAGGCGATGATGGCGTGCTCGGCGCCCAGGCGCTTGGCGGTACGGACGGCGTCCATGGCCACGTTGCCGCCGCCAAAGACAACGACGTTCTTGCCGTGCTTGGTGGGGGTGTCGTACTCGGGGAACTTGTTGGCCTTCATCAGGTTCACGCGGGTGAGGTACTCGTTCGCGAAGAAGACGTTGGGCAGGTTCTCGCCGGGGACGTTGAGGAACTTGGGCAGGCCAGCGCCGGTCGCCACGTAGATGGCGTCGAAGCCCTGCTCGAACAGCTCCTCGGCCGTGGCCATGTTGCCCACGACGGAGTTGTACTCAAACTTGACGCCCATGTCCTCCAAGCCGTCGATCTCGCGCTTGACGACTGCCTTGGGCAGGCGGAACTCGGGGATGCCGTAGACCAGCACGCCGCCGCCGGTGAAAAATGCCTCGAAGACGGTGACGTCAAAACCGTTGCGGGCGAGCTCGCCGGCGCAGGTGATGCCGGACGGGCCGGAGCCGACGACGGCGACCTTCTTGCCGTTCTTGGGAGCCATCTTGGGCGTGGAGGCGAGCTCGGGGCGGTCACCCAGGAAGCGCTCGAGCTGGCCGATGGCCACGGGCTCGGACTTCTTACCACGGATACACTTGCCCTCGCACTGGTTCTCCTGCGGGCAGACGCGGCCGCAGATGGCGGGAAGCATGGAGTCCTCGCGGATGGTATCGAGAGCGCCGCCGAAGTCCTTCGCGCGGATCTGCTCGATAAAGCGGGGGATGTTGATGTTGACGGGGCAGCCCTCGACACAGAACGGCTTCTTGCAGTTGAGGCAGCGCTCGGCCTCGGCCAGCGCCATCTCTTCGGTGAAGCCCTTGTCGACGGGGCGGAAGTCGCAGGCGCGCTCGGCAGCCGGCTCCTCGTTATCGGGGGTGCGGGGCGACTTCATATCGGCAACGAAACGACCGTTAACTAGTGGCATGCGCAGCTCTTTTCCTCATAGGCCTTGAGGGACTCGCCCTCTTCGGAACGGTAAGCGGCCTGGCGGGCACGAAGGTCATCCCAGTCGACCAGGGTGGCATCGAAGTCGGGGCCGTCGACGCAAGCGAACTTGGTCACGCCGCCCACCTCGACGCGGCAGCAGCCGCACATGCCGGTGCCGTCAACCATGATGGGGTTGAGCGACGCGGTGATGGGGGTGTCGTACTTCTGGGCGGTGAGGGTCGAGAACTTCATCATCGGAACGGGGCCGACGCAGAAGACCTGGCTCACGGCCTTGTCCTGCAGCAGGCGCTCCAGCGGAGCGGTGACAACGCCCTGCTCGCCGTAGGAGCCGTCATCGGTGGTGATGTGGATGTGGTCCTCGTCGAGGAGCTCGCGGAACTGGTCCTCCATGAGCAGGAGGTCCTTGGTGCGGGCGCCCATGATGGCGTGGACCTCGTGGCCGGTCTCGACCAGGTGCTTGGCGACCGGGAAGGCAATTGCCAGGCCGACGCCGCCGCCAATGACGGCGCAGGGGCCCTCGGCCATCTCGGTGGGAACGCCCAGCGGGCCCACGACGTCGCGCAGCGACTCGCCGGCCTCGTAGGTGGACAGCATCTCGGTGGTCTTGCCGATCACCATGAAGATGAACTCGACCCAGCCCTCGTCACCGTTCCAGCCGGCCAGGGTAAACGGGACGCGCTCGCCCGTCTCGTTGGCGCGAACCATGAGGAACTGTCCAGCGTGCGCATGCTTGGCGATTGCGGGCGCCTCGATGCGGAACTTGAACACCTTCTCCGAGAACTGCGTCTTCTCCAGGATCTTATACATAGAACCCCTCTCTTGTTAGGGCTGCCGAACCGTGCCTCCACGGAAATGGACGGTAGCCCGAATAAAACCGTACGCGCACAGGCGTTGTGCAGACATACGGTGCAAATTATACCCTCATGGACATGCTGTTTACGTGTGTCTTCGGCAGGTGGGAAAACGGTTTATCCCGTCTGGCCTACCAAAAGGGGACAGGTTTATTTTGGTCGGTTTTATCAGGCAAAACGGCAAAGGGGGCCGGTCTCGCGTTGTGATGAGACCGGCCCCCTTTGGGGTGCTATGCGTGTGTGGCGGCGCGGGGTTTATTGCGATGCGGCAACCGGGGCGTTTCCGCAGATAAAACCTGTCAAAACAAACCTGTCCCTAAATGGCGGGTTTTAGTGCTTGCCGTTGGCGGAGGCGGCGCCGTTGACGTGGTCGCGGGCATAGACCACGCCGTGAACGATTGCCAGGCCGGCGGCGTCGGCGGCGCGGGCGCAGGTGTCCTGGAAGTCCCCGGCCTCGCGGGCGCGCAGCTGCTTAAGCACGTAGTCGGCGACGGCCATCTTGCCGGGAGGGTTGCCGATGCCGGTGCGGATACGGCTAAAGTCGCGACTGCCCATCTTGTCGATGATGGAGCGCAGGCCGTTGTGGCCGGCATGGCCGCCGCCCACCTTGACGCGCACGTCGCCGGCGGGAATATCGAGCTCATCGTGAATCACGAGCAGCTCTTCGGCCTTGATCTTGTACTCGCGGCAGAGCTTGGAGATGGGGCCGCCCGAGGTATTCATATACGACTGCGGCTTGACCAGCACGATCTGGCGCTTGCCGCCCTCTTCCTCGGCATCGTTGATATTGATGAGTGCGACCTCGGCGCCGGCCTGGTTTTTCCAGTACGTGACGCCGGCCTGACGGGCCAGCTCGTCGATCGCCTTAAAGCCGGCGTTGTGGCGGGTCTCGGCATATTCCTCGCCCGGGTTGCCAAGTCCGGCAACCATGCGAATCTTAAGCGGCTGTGCAGCTGCCATAGGCTTCCTTTCGTTACATAAATAGTTCAATCAACGACAAAGGCTACCACGCCCGCCGAAGGCGAGGAAAGGTTGCAGCAAAGTCATTTCAGAAAACAGCTGCCCCGAGACAGCAGGAAGCCCCGGACACGCCGGGAGGGGTTATCAAAGCGAACATCCCGCAGCCGCAAAGCGGCGAGGACGTTCGCGTGATAACCCCGCAGGCGCGTCCGGGGCTTCCGGAGGGATGCGAGGGTCGAGCGACTACAGCGCGAAGTCGCCGCCGACGAGCGTGGAGACGGGCTCCTCGTGGTAAACGGCGGAGATGGCCTGAGCGAACTCCTCGGCGACCGAGATGGTCTTGATCTTGCCGCCGACCTCGACGGGGATGGCGTCGGTGACGACGCACTCGACGATGGGGGCATCGTTCAGGCGCTCGATGGCCGGACCGGAGAAGATGCCGTGGGTGGCGCAGACGTAGATGTCGCCGGCGCCCATAGCCTTGAGCTCCTTGACGTTGGCGCACAGGGTGCCAGCGGTGTCGATCATGTCGTCGTTGATGATGCAGGTCTTGCCCTTGATGTCACCGATGATGCCCATGACCTCGGCGGCGTTGTGGCGCGGACGGCCCTTGTGGGCGATGGCCAGGTCGCAGCCAAGCATGTCGGACAGCTTCTTGGCGGCCTTGGCACGGCCCACGTCGGGGGACACGACAACCAGGTTCTCGGTGTCGAAGTGCATGTCGTTGTAGTACTGGCCAAACAGCGGCAGTGCGGACAGGTGGTTAACCGGGATATCGAAGAAGCCCTGGATCTGACCCTGGTGCAGGTCGAGGGTGATGATGCGGTTGACGCCGGCGCGCTCGAGCAGGTTGGCGACGAGGCGGGCGGTGATGGGCTCACGCGGGCCGGCCTTGCGATCCTGGCGGGCGTAACCGTAGTGGGTGATGACGGCGGTGATGGAGCGAGCGGATGCGCGCTTGGCAGCGTCGGTGGCGATGAGCAGCTCCATGAGCATGTCGTTGACGTTGCCGCCGGCCACGGACTGAATCAGGAAGACGTCGGCGCCGCGGACGGTCTCGTCGTAGCGGGCGTAAATCTCACCGTTGGCGAACTGCTTAAGCGTAAGGCCCGAAAGCTCGACCCCAAGGTACTCAGCGATCTTCTGAGCGAGGGGACGGTTGGAGGAACCGGAATACACGCGGATGGACTTGCGCATATTCTCCGACTTCTCGGGATCATTAATCGGCATTACCCTTCTCCTTTATACATCGAATGCCATATAGATGCCTTGTTGCATTGTAACCGCGCGACGGGGCTTATCGAGTCTTGATAACGTCTTTACCGTCAACGGACACGAACCGACCACTCATCCGGTCGCGCAGGTCACGATAGAAAAAGGAGCCGCCCCCATGGAGCAGCTCCTTTTGTGCTTGGTAAAACGTTATACCTCGTCGTCCTCGTGCAGACGGCGGCGATAATCGGCGGCCCAGCCCTCAATATTTACCTGACGGGCACGACCCAGGCCAAGTGCGTCGGCCGGGACCGGCTCGGTGATGACAGAACCGGCGGCCACGAGCGCGCCGTCGCCGATCTGGGCGGGCGCGACCATCATGGTGTCGGAGCCGATGAAGGCATCCTTGCCGATGACGGTCTTGTGCTTGTGCACGCCATCGTAGTTGCAGGTGATGGAGCCCGCGCCCACGTTGACGCCGGGGCCCATGGTGGTGTCGCCGATGTAGGACAGGTGCGGCACCTTGGAGCCCTCGCCGATCGTGGACTTCTTGATCTCCACGTGCGTGCCGGCCTTGGATCCGTCGAGCATGTGGGTGCCCGGGCGCAGGTAGGCGCGCGGGCCGCAGTCGACGCCGTTCTCGATGACGGCCTCGATGGCGATGGTCTCGTCGATGACGCAGCCGCTGCCGACGGTGGTGTCGGTGAGGCGGCTGTTGGGACCGAGCTGGCACTCCTCGCCCACGGTGACGTGGCCGATCAGGTGCGTCTGCGGCCACACGACGGTATCGCGGCCGATAACGGCATCGGGGCCGATCCAGGCCTGCGTGGGGTCGATGAAGGTAACGCCCTCGGCCATCCAGTGCTCGTTGATGCGGTCGCGCGCGATGGCGGTGAGCTGTGCGAGCTGGATGCGGCTGTTGACGCCCAGGCCGTCGCGGTAGTCGTCGCAGTGGAAGATGGAGACAGCCTGGCCGTGGCCTTTGAGGATCTCGAGCATGTCGGGCAGGTAGTACTCGGATTGCGCGTTGTCGTTGCCGATCTCGTTAATGTGGGCGGCGAGCTGCGCGCCGTCAAAGGCGTAGCAGCCGGCGTTGCACTCCAGCAGCGTGGCGGCCTGCTCGGGCGTGCAGTCCTTCTGCTCGATGATGCGCTCGATCTGACCATCGGCGCCCAGCTTGATGCGGCCGTAGCCAAAAGGATCGGGCGGGGTCATGGTCATGACGGTGCAGGCGAGCTCGCCGGTGGCGACGGTTTGCGCGAACTTGGCGACGGTGTCGGCGGTGATGAGCGGCAGGTCGCCGTTGAGCACCACGACGGGGCCTTGCGTGATGCCACAGGCCTCGAGCGCGACCTTCACGGCGTGACCGGTGCCCAGACGCTCGGTCTGCTCGACGCACTCGACCTTGGTGGCGCTGTTGGCGTAGGCGCCGTCGATGAGGGCGCGCATCTCGTCGGCGTGGCTGCCGATGACGACCACGACGCGGCTGCAGCCGGCCTTGATGGTGGCGTCGACGATCCACTGGACCATGGGCTTACCCAGGATCTTGTGCGAAACCTTGCAGTGGTTCGACTTCATGCGGGTGCCCTCGCCGGCGGCGAGGATAATTGCGGTTGCGTCCATGTGATCTCCTGTTACGTTATAGAGACGTGTGTTTGGAAACGATACACGGCGCAATATGATACCGCAGGCATATGA
>CABQHR010000099.1 GCA_902463875.1 uncultured Collinsella sp. | reverse complement strand
TCTCGGACGTCACGCGAGCCTGCGTGTCGGCATAGTACTCGGGCATGGTCTCGACATTGGCGTACAGCGGCACGAGCGCGTTAAACGAGTTGGAGCCAAACGCCATCCACTGCACGGCGCGATACGCAGGCTGCGCATAGGGACGCAGCTGCAACACGGCGAGCTGGCTGTTGCGGTTGATGCCGATGGGACGATAGGCGCCGCGCGTGGCGGGCGTACCCTTGCTGCCGTAGCAATCGTACTCCGTGCCCTGGTAGTGGCTCGAAAGCACGTACTTGATGTCCTCAATGGTCACCTTGCGCTCAGGCACGCGGCTCCAGGGGATGTCGTCGCTCTCGGGCGTGTAGTCGGCGTCGGGACCGTCCCACACATCGCTAGGGTTGAGGCAGCGCTGCATATACCAGGCGCGCGGCGTGTTGTAAACGTGGTCGCTGTCGCTGTGCGAGCCAAAGGCCTCGCGCGGGTTAAAGACCGTCGCCGGACCGTCGCCCTCGACGCCCAGCGTCAGGTCCAGATGCCACTCGGCCATCCAGGAGCGCAGGTCGGCGGAACACATGTGGTCGACCTGAGCGCCCTCGGCGTCGTCCAGGTCAAAGCTGTCGATACCCAGCTGGTTGGGCATGGTCACATAGGCGTCATCGGGCACGCGCTTGGCGATCCAGTGGTGGCCGCCGATAGTCTCGAGCCACCAGATCTCGTCCACGTCACTAAAGGCAATGCCGTTGTTCTCATAGGTGCCGTAGCGCTCGAGCAGCTCACCCAGAATGCGCACGCCGTCGCGGGCAGACTTGGCGTACGGCAGCACCAGGGTCACCATGTCCTCCTCGCCCAGTCCGCCGGGCTGGGCCGGAACATAGCCGTCCTCGCCCTCGTTGCCCTTGGCGGGCACGTAGTCCACGAGCGGATCGGCGCCGCGGACGCGCTCGTTGGTGGTGAGTGTCTCGGTCGCGGACATGCCAACATTGAGCTCGTTGAAGCCGGCCTCGGCCCAAATGCCGTGACCGAGGATAACGTCGGGGACGCTCGTGTAGCGCATGGGATTGTCGGGCAGCTCAACGGTAAGGTGGCTCAGGACGCTCGTGTAGACACGCGGCTGCTCGTCGGGATGCACTACGCGCATGCGCTTGGGCTCAAACACCCCGTTGGACGAGTCCTCGTTGCGGGCGACAAGCGTCGACCCGTCGTAGCTCGCGTTCTTACCAACCAAAATCGTTGTGCACGGCATGCGCATCCTCCTTGAACGAAGAAATCAAACGGCAACAGTGTATCGCTTCGGCGCAAAAAGGGCGAAACCGCAACGCCTCGAGACCCCTCGGGACCCCTGTGGTCAAAAAATGCCAAATATGAGTACTGTCACCAATTTAGTAGCAGCAAATTTCCTTGCAATGAGTGCCGAAAATCCCTATTTGTCCAAAAGCAAGACAACGTTATTCCCCATAGGTTCAATAAAATGGGCTTCCTAACGATAATGGATATCGCTAGGAAGCCCAAATGTCATAAAACATGTGTAACTATCTTGGCAGCAGTACTCATATTTGGCATTTTTTGACCACGTGGTATATGGCTAACCCCTCAAACAGCCCAAAACGCCTATTTCGATGCACGCTCCGCCGCCTCAATCACGTGTTTGGCGAGAATCGCGGTGGTCACAGCGCCCACGCCGCCCGGCACGGGTGTGATGGCGCCAACGACCGGTTCCGCAGCATCAAAATCGACGTCGCCGACCAGCTTGCAGGCAGCCTCGTCCCAATTAATGCCAACATCGATGATTGTCTGGCCCTCGCGAACCGCATCCGCGCCAATCATGCGCGCACGTCCAACGGCCGCAACCACAATATCAGCCGCACGGCACTCGGCAGCCAAGTCGCGCGTATGCGTATGGCACGTCGTCACTGTGGCATTGCGAGCCGTAAGCATAGCGGCAACGGGACGGCCAATCACCAGCGACCGGCCGACGACCGCGACCTTGGCCCCATCCAGCTCAACGCCGTAATGGTCCAGCAACGCCAACACAGCCTCGGCCGTGCAAGGGGCGAAGCCCTCGCCACGACCCGAAAGCGTGGTGAGCAGCGAGACCGGCGTCATGGAGTCAACATCCTTGGCGGGATCGAGCGCAGCAGCAACCGCATCCTCGTCAAGCCCAGCGGGCAGCGGACGAAACATCAGGCAGCCATGAACAGCGGGGTCGGCATTGATGTCCTCAATAGCCGCCAGCAGCTCATCCTGCGAAACATCGGCAGGAAGCAAAACGCAGCGAGCCTCGATGCCAACCTTCTCGCAGCGCTTGAGGGCGCCGCGCTCGTAGGACAGGTCGTCCTCGCGCTCGCCTACACGGACAATGGCCAGCGTCGGCACAACGCCGCACTCGCGCAGAGCGGCGCAGCGAGCAGCGAGCTCCTCGGTCAAAGCGCGGGCAACGGGAGCCCCTTTGAGCAGCTCTGCCATGGCTATCCCCTCTTCCTGGCGGCGTCGGCGGCGCGGCGCGCCAGCGCATCGGCGCGCGGCAGCCACGTATCCAGCAGCTCATCGCACGCCGCCTCAAGCTCCTCGGCGCGCGCCCGGTCTTTCATAGACGTGGTATTGGCAAAGAGCGTCAAACTCGCGCCCTGCATGGCGGCGCGGCAGAACACGGCACCGCACGCCACGTCGGACAGCAGCTGGCGCGAACCCTTATCGGCCATGTCCTCGAGCAGCGCCAGCGCGCGCCCGCAGGCATCCATGATCCGATACGGTGGCATGGCCGCCACGTGCAACGCGTCCTGAATCGCAGCCGGTCGAGCCGAGTCCTCGCGCGGAATACCGTACGCCGCCGACACCTGCCCGTACGCACGAACGTCCTCGGCAACCAGACCCACAAGTTCCTGCGCCAACTCATCCGCTTGGGCAAATGCGCAAGTCAGATCGTCTGCGCGATCGGCAAGCGCGGGATTGGTCGCCCCGTATCGAGCGACCATCCCGCAAAGCGAGGCTCCCAGCGCGCCCACAAAGGCGCTTGCGCTACCGCCGCCGGGAACCGGCTCGCGCGCGGCAAGCGCCTGGGCAAACTCGCGACAGGTTTTGTCCATCATCTCTTGGCTCATGTGCATGCACCCTCAATGCTTGCCAAGCTAATCGGACAGTCGGCGCCGCCCGAACGCATCGTGTATTTCGTGGTGCCTAGTCTAGCCCATAAGAGCATTCGCGTCAGTGCGCCCAGTTATCGCGCTTTTCTATGGCGGGCGATAGGCGCAACATCGCTGCGCTTATCGCCAAGCAATCAATCCCGACCCCTGTAAAAGTCAGTCTTGCGCCCAGCCCATTGGGCCATAGACACGCCAAGTGCCATCGCGCAAACCACACCGGCAAAACAAATGCATCTTTGTTGCGCAATCCGCTGCAACAAAGATGCGGCTATGCGGAATAAATATGCAAGAAGCACGAGAAAGATTGCGCACCGATACAGGCGCGAAATAGGGATTTAGTAAAATATCAGAAGCACTATAGCACTATAATAGTGGAGCTGATTTAAACACTATTAGAGTCGAAGGAGCCTCAGCATGAAGTCGTTTTTGAAAACGGCCTCTCGTGCGGTCGCAGCGCTATTTGCCGTTGCGCTCGTCACGATGGGAGTTGCGTCGCCTGCTTTTGCAGACGACGCTACCGGTACGGTCACCAGCACGATTACCAATGCCCGCACCGGTGAAAGCTACAGTGATCTTGCCACCGCTACCGCCGCGGCGAAGAGCGGTGACACTATCAAGCTCGGCGAGGGCAACTACACCCTCTACGGCGTGAGCTCCGTGGGTCACACCAAGGGCAAGGACCTTACCTTTGAGGGCTTGGGTGCGGACAAGACCGCTTGGAACATCGGCGCGCTCGTGCCCGATCCTGCAAACTATGGTACCGAGTACAACGGCGACTATTCCTTTGACGGCGCCGGCACCGTTACGTTCAAGAACATGATGATGCGCTCCGGCAAGGTCGACTACCTTGGCTTCATCCGTGCCAATAAGACCGTCGTCGATGGTTGCGTCATCAACGGCAAGACGTTCTACTGGGGCTATCAGGGTGCCGAGTTCAGGAACACGACGTTCAACGCCCCGAATGGCGATTACGCCATCTGGACGTACAGCTCGCCGACCATGACGTTTGACAGCTGCACCTTTAATGCCAGTGGCAAAGTCATCAATGTCTATACCGATTACAGCGCGGGCAGCCATGACATTACCGTTAACGTGAATAGCTGCACGTTCAACTCGAAGGCGCTTTGGGGCCTTTATAAGCAGGCGCTCAATATCAACGATTCGAACATGGGGAACTATAAGTACGATATTTACGTGACCGGAAGCAATAAGGTCACGGCCGAGCGCGACAACACCACCTGCTCGCAGCTCTTTGGCTTTGGTGGCAAGCCGGGCAACAACACCGGCCGTACCGATGTCACCATCGACGGCACGAAGGTGTGGACCGGTGACAAGACGCTCAACCGCGGCAAGATGCTCACCCACAGTTACACCGACGGCGAGCACGACAACGCCTTCGATGTCACCTACACCGAGTGGGCCTCTGACAATGCCGGTACTTGGACTCGCACGGGAACCCCTAAGTGCAAGTACTGCGGCTTCACCAAGCCTGAGTTCGAGGAGAAGGCCTACGATCTCTCCTACGACCTGAACGGCTCCGAGGATGAGCAGGCTGCCGAATTCGCAGCCGTTACGTGCGTCACCGAAGCCGAGGTTACGGCCGAGCAGCCGGTGCGCAAGGGCTACTCCTTCGTGGGCTGGAACACCGCAAAGGACGGCTCCGGCACAAGCTATGCCGCGGGCGATAAGGTTGAGCTTTCCGCTCCTGTGACGCTGTTCGCCCAGTGGAAGAAGGACGAGCCCGCGCCCAAGCCTTCCGACAAAAAGCCTTCCAACAACAAGCCTGCCGGCAAGCCTGCAAATAAGACCAAGGCAAACAAGCAGGCTCTGCCCAACACGGGTGACGCCTCCGCCAACATCGTCGCTGCTATGGGCATCATGGCAAGCGCCTGCTTTGTCGCCAGCGCTGTCGTGTCTAAGGTTCGCAAGTAATTGCAACTTCGAAACACGCCGCAGCAACTTGTTGCAACGCAAAGGGGTCCGCACCGTAAAAGGTGCGGACCCCTTTTTGCACAAAAAGCTGTGGCGAGGCACCCACGATGACTACCCGGATGCGTCCATCGTCAAGATTCGCAGCCCCCGGCTACGCTCCGCCCCACCGCACCAAACATGGGGCACATGGCCCACCCGAGCGAGCCGCTCGCGCGCACAGTAAAGGCAGGTAATCCATGGGCGGTTACAGATCAGGAGCTCCGGCTATCGGCGCTTCCGATTGCCGGCTATAGACACAGATGCCTAGTCCACCATAAACGTCGGCAGCAGCTTATCGATAATCTTCGACCCCATATCGCGATTTGCGGTCGAGTATTCCAGAGACGCCGTGGCGACCGTCGAGTCCGTGACAATCGTCTTTATGTACGTAATCGTGTCGCCCTCGCGCCACGAAACCACGTACCAGTTGTCGCCCTCCGCGGTATAGAGGTTGGCCTTACCCGAGGTGTCCTCATCGACAAACATCTCGTGTGCAGTTTCGTCGTTAACGTTGACGTAGCCAGACAGGCCGATCACAAAACCCGTCTCCGGATCCTCGTACCTTGTGCCACTGACGCTGGGAGTATCTTCCATCTCAAAACGATTGGGAATCGACATGCTATAAGGATGCATGTCGTTCGTGTACGTATGCACGTCGGTTAGGTAATCGTCCGAATCGCCCGAACCGTAGTATGCCGACTCGTCCTCGGGAACGGCCTCGTCATCGGACGACGAGGATTCCTTGGACTTGGACTTGTCGCTCTTCTTCTTGGCAGAAGAATCTTTCTCGTCCGAAGACCCGGTATCGACCACCGAAATCTGAGTGCCGGAACTCTTTGACCCGTTGAGCACCGTAAGCGCAAACACCGTGCCGCCACCGATGAGGACCACAGCAGCACATGCCACAGCGATAATGACCGGCGCCTTGCTCTTGGGCTTTTGAGGCGCAGGCGCGACCGGCGGCATCGACTGGGTTAGGCCCGGGGCAGAGGAAGGACCAGCGCCCGTAGGCGTCGGTATGGAACCGCCAGCCAGCGAAGCCCCACAGTGCGTACAAAACGTCGATCCATCGGGAACTTGCTGTCCGCATTTTTGACAGAACATCGTTCGACCTTTCGTGGTTTAGCTTTTGTCACAGCCAAGTCTATACGCCCCCACCCAAGGCGCTGTTGCGCAACATGGAAAAGTCGATGCTGAGCCGTGCCGTCCCATGCGCCCAGTGCCCCAAACATGGGACACATGGCCCACCTTTCGAGACTCCCGGGCAGCACAAGCTGGGGCATATCTATAAGTAAGGAACCCGTTGGGGCACGGCCGCGCAACGGCCACAAGCGATGAACGGAGGCATAAGCCGCACAGTACACAGAGACATCCGCCGCCAGCGCAATCAGTACCCCAACAACATGCGGCGCCGTGATGTCATCGACAGACAAGGAGGACGCCACCATGAAGAAAAAGACCCTATCGATCCTTTCCCTCTGCATCGCCATCTTTGCCGCGTTTGCCCTTGTCGGCTGCGGCGGGAGCGCATCGGGCGGCGGCAGCGCCCTCAAGAGCGAGAGCAAGGAAAAGGCCCCCGTCGCCAAGAAGACCGACTTCATCTGGTTTAAGGTCGAGATGCCCGAGGGCGTCGGCGTAAGTGACTCTGCCGGCAAGAATGCCGACAGGGTCCAGCTCACCTTCCCCGAGAACGAGAACACCA
>CABQHR010000098.1 GCA_902463875.1 uncultured Collinsella sp. | reverse complement strand
TCGATCTTTCCTTTACGCTCAACGGCCGTAAGGTCAAGGTTCAGATTGCCCCCGATACCATGCTCTTTGCGCTGCTGCGCGAGCAGGGCTGCGCGTCGGTGCGCTGCGCCTGCGAGACTACCAACTGCGGCCTGTGCACGGTGTGGCTCGACGGCGACCCGGTGCTGAGCTGCTCGGTTCCCGCCGCTCGCGTCGAGGGCCATACCATTACCACGCTCGAGGGCCTCAAGGCCGAGTCCGAGGCGCTCGCCCGTGCGATGGCTGCCGAAGGCGCCGAGCAGTGCGGTTTTTGCGCCCCCGGCCTCATCATGAACGTGCTGGCGCTTGCCCGCGCCGCCAAGGAGGACCCGAGCCTCGTCGCCACGCGCGAGGAACTCTCGCGCCAGCTCGCCGGCAACCTCTGCCGTTGCAGCGGTTACGAGAGCCAGCTGCGCGCCATCGTGCGCTTCCTCAATGAGTCTGGCGTGCAGGTTGGCTTTGAGATGCCCGAGCTGCCCGTCAACGAGACGAGCTCCGACGGTGTCGCGTACAAGCAGATCACCAAGAAGCAGCCCAAGAAGGACTCGAAGGCCCTGCTCGAGGGTCGTCCCGTCTACACCGGCGATATGGTGCCCGCCGGTGCGCTCATTGTCAAACTCAAGCGCAGCCCGTATGCCCGCGCCAAGATCCGCTCCATCGATACGTCGCGCGCCCTGAAGGTGCCCGGCGTCGTGGGTGTCTACACCTACGAGGACGTGCCCCAGCGGCGCTTTACCATTGCCGGCCAGAGCTATCCGCAGCCGAGTCCCTACGACCGCCTGATTCTCGAGAACCTCGTCCGTTACCAAAACGAGGAGGTGGCGATCGTCGCCGCCGAGACTGAGGAGGCCGCCGACAAGGCGCTCAAGCTCATCAAGGTCGACTACGAGGTTCTCGAGCCCCTGCTCGACTTTACCCAGGCGCTCGATAACGACATCGTGGTCCACCCCGAGGGCGACGTAACCTTTATGTTCCCGCAGGGCGGCGACGTTGCTCGTAACCTGGTGTGCAGCGGTACCAGCGATTTTGGCGACTTGGACGAGGCCTTCGCCCAGAGCGACATCGTCTTTGAGCGCACCTACACCAGCCAGGCCACGCAGACCGCGCCCATGGAGACCTTCCGAGCCTTCGCGACGACCGACGCGTTTGGGCGCATCTCGGTGACCACCTCTACGCAGGTGCCCTTCCACGTGCGCCGCATGGTCGCGCAGTCGCTCGATATTCCGCAGTCGCAGGTGCAGGTCATCAAGCCGCGCATCGGCGGCGGCTTTGGCTCCAAGCAGACGGGTTGCTGCGAGATCTTCGTGGCGTTCGTGACCCAGCAGACCGGCCGTCCGAGCTACTGCTGCTACACCCGCGAGGAGACCATCACCGCCGGCAACTCGCGCCACCAGATGCAGATGACCGTTAAGCTGGGCGCTATGAACGACGGCACCATCACGGCCATCGATCTGCACACGCTGTCCAACGCCGGCGCGTACGGCGAGCACGCCACCACGACGATTGGCCTTTCGGGCCACAAGAGCCTGCCCATCTACAACCACGTGAAGGCGAGCCGCTTTAGCTGGGACGCCGTCTACACCAACACCAACCGCGGCGGCGCTTATCGCGGCTACGGTGCCACCCAGGGCCAGTTTGCCGTGGAGAGCGCTGTCAACGAACTCGCCGACATGCTGCACATGGACCCCGCCGACCTGCGCCTTAAGAACATCGTGCACGAGGGCGAGATCATGCCGCAGTACTACAACGAGAAGCTCAACGCCTGCGCGCTCGACCGCTGCCTGCTGCGCGCGATGGACATGATCGGCTGGCGCGACAAGCCGCTGGCCGTGGACCTGGGCGACCGCGTGCGCGCCCTGGGCTGCGCGCTTACCATGCAGGGCTCGGGCATCTCCAACGTGGATATCGCCGGCATCGACATGCGCCTGGAAGAGGACGGCTTCATTACCATTGGCACCGGCGCCACCGATAACGGCATGGGCGTCGACACGATCCTGGCGCAGATTGCCGCCGAGGAGCTGGGCGTGGAGAGTTCAATGGTCGTGGTACGCGGCGTGGACACCGACGTGTCGCCGTTCGATGCCGGCTCGTACGCGAGCTCGGGTACGTACGTGACGGGCCTTGCCGCCAAGAACGCCGCGACCGAGCTGCGTGAGAAGATCTGCGCCAAGGCCGCCCAGATGTGGGACGTGGACGCCGCCGACGTGGTCTTTGATGGTCAGTACGTGCGCCTGTCCGACGAGCGTGCCGCGCGTGAGCAGAACCGCTACCTCACGCTGCGCGACTTTGCCAACCTGTGCGTCAAGAACATCGCAGGCGGCGACGCGCTCACCTCGCATGCCTCTGCCTGCCTGCCCGTTTCGCCCCCGCCGTTTATGGCCGGCATTGCCGAGGTCGAGGTCGACAAGGCCACCGGCAAGGTGACTGTGGTGGACTACGCGGCGGCTGTGGACTGCGGCACCGTGATCAACGAGGCGCTCGCGCGCGTCCAGGCCGAGGGCGGCATTGCCCAGGGTATCGGCCACGCGCTCTACGAAATCGTCGAGCATGATGAGCGCGGCCGCCTGCGCACCGGCAACTTTATGAGCTACAAGCTGCCCACGCGCCTGGATATCGGCAGTATTCGCGTGGCCTTTGAGCCGAGCTACGAGTCGACGGGCCCGTTTGGCGCCAAGTCGATCGGTGAGGTCGTCATCAACACGCCGCTCGCCGCCGTGGCCTCGGCCGTGGCACACGCCACCGGCCACCAGGTTCGCTCGCTGCCGATCACGCCCGAGAAGGCCCTGCTGGGGGAGTAACAGGTCAGCGAACAAGTCGTAATTGGCGGGGCGGGGCAACTCGTCCCGCCTTTTGCACTCGTGGTGAGGTCGTGAGCTTGTAAAAGGTGTGCGTGCGCTTGCCGTTCGTATCTGCTATCATTCCTAGTCTGTGCGCTCATGCGGGCGTGGCGGAATTGGTAGACGCGCCAGATTTAGGTTCTGGTGGGATTCCCGTGAAGGTTCGAGTCCTTTCGCCCGCACCAACGCATCTGCGTCGGCTTCGGCCGTCGCGACTCTTTGTTGCATAAAGGTACCAGCACCTCAGATAAGCTGGGCAGTATGAGGAGGAACGTGTTGAACATCACCGCTTCTGACGTCAAGGACGCCAAGCTCACCGCTACGGTCACCATCCCGGCCGCCGACGTCGACGCCGCGATCAAGAAGGCCTACAAGGATACCGCCAAGAAGTACCGCTTCCCGGGCTTCCGCGCCGGTAAGGCTCCCCGTCCGGTCATCGACTCCGCTCTTGGCGCCGAGGCTACCCTCGCTCAGGCCACCAACGACCTGATCGCCGCCAACGAGCCCGCCGTCCTCAACGAGCTGGACATCGTCCCCACCAAGAACGGTGACTACAAGGAGCTCGACCTCGCCAAGGATCACGAGGACTACACCTACACCGTCGAGTTCTCCCTGCGTCCTGCTGCCGAGCTCTCCTCCTTCGACGCCGTCGAGATCGAGATGCCCCCTGCGGAGGTCACCGAGTCCGAGATCAACAACCAGGTCGAGATGCTCCTCAACTACCGTGCCACCTTCGAGGACGTCGAGGGTCGCGCCGTCGAGGCTGACGACTATGTGACCGTCGACCTCAAGGCCGTCGAGAACGCCGACAACTTTGCCGCCGAGGGCCGCATGCTCATCGCCGGTAGCGACAGCAACCCCAAGGAGTTCAACGAGGCCCTGATCGGCGCTAACGTTGACGACGTCAAGACCGTCACCTGGACCGACGAGGTCGAGGAGGGCGAGGAGGCCGAGACCCACACCGTCGAGGTCACCGTCAAGGGCATCAAGGTCCGCAACACCCCCGAGCTCACCGACGAGCTCGTCAAGTCCGACTTCGGCTTCGACAGCATCGACGCTATGCGCGACGCCATCAAGATCGAGATCGAGCAGGACAAGGCTTCCCGCCTCCCGGCCGAGAAGGAGAACCGTTGCGTCTCCGCTCTCGCCGAGCGCCTGCAGCTCGACGAGATGGACGCCGACTACGAGCAGTCCGTCTTTGAGGAGCTTGGCCAGAACTTCCTGTCCAACCTCGCTGCCCGCGGCATGACCCTGGACACCTGGCTGCCCGCTTCCGGTCTGACCATGGAGCAGTTCATCGGCGACCTGCACAAGCAGGCCAACGACGTTGCCCGTGAGTCCCTGGCTCTGGACGCCCTCGCCCGCGAGCTCAAGATTGAGGTTACCGAGGACGACGTCAACGCCGAGTTCGAGAAGGCTGGCGTCAAGGACGTCGAGGCTTCCAAGGCCGAGTTCATCGCCGATGGCCGCATGCCTGCCGTCCGCGAGTCCATCCGTCGCTCCAAGGCCGTCGATCACCTGGTCGAGAACGCCAAGGTGACCGAGGTCGACGAGACCGCCAAGGACGCCGAGTAATTCTCGCCACCTTGCCCGCGAGCGCATGTATGTGCCCGTGATGGGGTAAAGTTATACACCGGTTATCCGGTTGTTTCGTACGGTGCCAGCCAATGCATAGCATGCGGGCACCGTACGTTTATCTAGAACCAATTTGGTCCGCAAGAGAGAAATGGAGATGCGTATGATCGCTAAGTTCGATTCTGCCCTCGTGCCATACGTTATCGAGCAGACGCCGCGCGGCGAGCGCAGCTACGATATCTATTCGCGCCTGCTCAACGATCGCATCATCTTCTTGGGCGAGGAGATCAACTCCGTCAGCGCCAACCTGGTCGTTGCCCAGCTACTGCATCTTGAGAGCCAGGATGCCGAGAAGGATATCTCGCTCTACATCAATTCGCCCGGTGGCGAGGTTTACTCCGGCCTGGCGATTCTTGACACCATGAACTTCATCAAGCCGCAGGTCTCCACCATCTGCGTCGGTATGGCCGCGTCCATGGCCGCCGTGCTGCTTTCGGCCGGCGCTAAGGGCAAGCGCTTCTGCCTGCCGCACTCCAAAGTCATGATTCACCAGCCCAGCGGCGGTGCCCAGGGTCAGCAGACCGAGATTGAGATTGTGGCCGAGGAGATCAAGAAGACCCGCCGCGAGCTTAACCAGATCCTGTCCGACGCATCGGGCCAGCCTATCGAGAAGGTTCAGGCCGACACCGAGCGCGACAACTACCTGACCGCTGCCGAGGCCCTCGACTACGGCTTGATCGACCGTATCGTCACCTCGCGCGACCTCGCCGCGAAGGACGCCTAGGATGGCAGGTAACATGCAGGACAACTTTGACGAGAACGGCAACCCCATCCGCTGCTCCTTTTGCGGAAAAGAGCAGGGCCAGGTCCGTCGTCTCGTAAAGGGCCCGACCAACATCTTTATCTGCGACGAGTGCGTCGCCGCCTGCTCCGAGATCCTTGAGGAGTCGCTTGCTTCGGACTTTATGGACGCTGCCCGCAACGGCAAGCTGCCAGTCTTCCTCAACGACCACGGCCAGGCTGCATCCCAACCCGCCGTGGACCCCGAGACCGAGGGCTTTGAGCTCGAGGACGACCGCCAGGTCATTACGCACGTGCCGACGCCGCACGAGATCTATGACGAGCTTTCGGCCTATGTTATGGGTCAGGAGGACGCCAAGCGCGCCATGTCGGTGGCCGTGTACAACCACTATCGCCGCGTGATTGAGGGCGGCGCCGCGGTGTCTGCCTTTGATGACGACATGGGCTCGCAGTTCGATGACGATATGGACGAGGTAGAGCTCGCCAAGTCCAACATCCTGCTGCTCGGTCCCACCGGTACCGGCAAGACCCTGCTGGCCCAGACGCTCGCGCGCATCCTCGAGGTGCCGTTTGCTATCGCCGATGCCACCGCGCTCACCGAGGCCGGCTATGTGGGCGAGGACGTGGAGAACATCCTGCTCAAGCTCATCAATGCTGCCGATGGCGACATTGAGCGCGCGCAGGTGGGCATTATCTACGTGGACGAGATCGACAAGATCGCCCGCAAGGCCGAGAACCTCTCCATTACCCGCGATGTTTCGGGCGAGGGCGTTCAGCAGGCGCTGCTTAAGATTCTTGAGGGCACGGTGGCCAGCGTTCCGCCCACCGGCGGCCGCAAGCATCCCCAGCAGGAGCTGCTGCAGATCGACACGACCAACATCCTGTTCATCTGCGGCGGTGCCTTTGTGGGTCTGGACAAGATCATCGCCGATCGCGTTGGCAACAAGGGCGTAGGCTTTAACTCCGAGATCGCCGGACCCACCTCGGTCGACGAGAACGACCTGCTGCGTCAGGTGCTCCCGCAGGACCTCAATGCATTCGGCATGATCCCCGAGTTCGTGGGACGTACGCCCGTCGTCACCCAGACGCAGGCGCTCGACGAGGACGACCTGGTGTCGATCCTGACCGAGCCCAAGAACGCCGTGGTGCGCCAGTACCGCAAGATGTTCCAGCTCGAGGACGTCGAGCTTGAGTTTGAGGATGCGGCCCTGCATGAGATCGCCCGCATGGCGCTCGCCCGCAAGACCGGCGCCCGCGGCCTGCGTTCTATCTGCGAGGACGTGCTGCAGCAGACGATGTTCGACCTCCCCAGCGAGGAAGGCGTTACCAAGGTCGTCGTAACCGAAGCGGCGGTTAAGGGCGAAGAACAGCCCCAACGCATCTACGGCTAAACCAGCCTAAAACGTGTTTGCAAATAGCCTCTGACCACCCACGGTCGGAGGCTATTTTATATATACGCAAAACACCCAACTACCTGTGTTATTCTGTGTGTTTGTTTAAGCCTCAGCGAAGTCATTCAGACTGAAGTAATCGATACCTAAGGGGAGGAATGTAGGCCCGATTTTCGT
>CABQHR010000097.1 GCA_902463875.1 uncultured Collinsella sp. | reverse complement strand
ACGGGACTGGATACCGCAGCCGTTCCCACGAGCCGCATTGCCCGCGAGGTCGCAACGCTCTTCCAAAACCCCGACCGCCAGATCTGCAAGGATACCGTACTCGACGAGGTCGCTTTTGGCCTGGAGCTTGCCGGCATCGACCGTGCCGAGGCTCTGCGCCGGGCTCAACTTGTTATCGACCGCTTTGGCCTGCCTGCCGATGAGGCACCTTTCTCACTTTCGCGCGGCCAGCGACAAATGGTGGCGCTTGCCTCCGTCGTAGTGGTTGAGCCCAAGATCGTTGTGCTCGACGAGCCCACGAGCGGCCTTGATTACCGCGAGTGCATGACCGTCATGGAAACGGTGCGCACCATGGCCGAGCGCGGCTGCGCCGTGATTATGGTCTGCCACGATATGGAAGTCGTCTCGGATTTTGCCGAGCGCATTGTGGTAATGGCCGACGGTCGCATCCTCGACCGCGGCCGCACGCACGAGCTATTCTCGAACATCGATCTCATGCAGCGTGCCTATGTTGAGCCGCCCCAGGTTGTTGAACTCTCGCGCCGTCTGGCATCTTCCGTCTCGCCCGCTTTTGCGCAGGTGAGCGAGGTCACCGATGTCGTTCGCATTACCAAGGAGATGGTCCGCCGTGGTTAACGTCATCGACTACATGCCGGGCGATACGCTACTGCATCGCCTGAACCCCGTCGTCAAACTGGGCCTCGCCGCCGCCATCATCATCGGCATCTTCTTGTCCGACACCTACGTGGCGCTGCTGGGCTTTTTGGCACTCACCCTTGCGCTGGGTGCCTATGCCGGTGTCGTCGACCGTCTGTTCTCGCTGCTCAAGTTGCTGATTCCGCTCGCGCTTATCATGCTGGTGCTCCAGCTGGCCTTTATGCGCGATGGCAACGTGGTGTGGGGCTTTATCACCGACACGGGCCTCATCACAGGATCGAAGGCCTGCCTACGCCTGTTGGGCGTGGCGCTGCCACTCATCCTCATGCTTATGGTGACCAAGCTCAACGACCTTGCCAACGCCTGCGTCGAGGTGCTGCACGTGCCGTATCGCTATGCCTTCACCTTTACCACGGCGCTGCGCTTTGTGCCGGTGTTTGGTCAGGAGATGAACGCCATCATGGAAGCGCAGACCGCACGCGGCGTCGAGTACGACACCAAGAACCCCATCAAGAAGCTTAAGCTCATGCTGCCACTGTGCGTGCCACTGCTCATCTCGAGCGTGGGCAAGACCGACGCCACCGCGCTTGCCGCCGAGCAGCGCGGCTTCTACCTGCGCACGCGCGCCAGCTCGTACAAGCGCTATCCCATCAAGGGCCTGGACATCGCCGTACTCATCGTCAGCATCGCCCTCATCGCCATCGGCTTCCTGTTCTAGTTCGCCACCGACAGCAACCGCCCAACGCAAAAGGCCTCGGCTCGCACCAAACGAGCCGAGGCCTTTATTGTTTCACCAGATAAAACCTACCAAAATTAACCTGTCCCTTTTTGACGGGTCGGAAGCTAGAGGCGGTAGGGGACGCCGCTGCGGATGATGGATTCGCGCACCAGGACATCCATAGCATCGAGGGTGATCTCGGGCATCTCTCGATACTTCTGCAGCACCGATAGCTCGGTGCAGGCCAGAATGACACGGTCGCAGCCGCTACGGGCGAACTCCCACATCACGCGGTCGAACTTATCCATATCGGGCTCACGTCCGGCTTTCACATCATCGTAGATAAGCGACATCACATCGTTCTGACGTTTCTCGCTGGGATAGACGACCTCAACACCCGCAGCCTCGCATTCGCGGCCGTAGACGCCCGCGCCCACGGTTCCGTCGGTGCCCATAATGCCAATCTTGTGCACCGGCTCGGCCGGCATACTCAGGTTGGGGTCGAACTCGCACTCCCCTATCACCGCACCCGCAAGGGCATAGCGCACCGACTCACGCGGCATGTGAATAATCGGCACCTTCGTAAACGACTGGATCTGGTCGTAGAAGTAGTGCGACGTGTTGCAGGGAATGGCAATGTGCGCACAGCCCAGCGACTCGAGTGCCTGGGCACACTCTTTCATGGTCGCCAGCAGCTTGGCATGCTCGCCGGTCTTAATGGCAAGCGTGCGGTCGGGCATGGTCGACTTGGAGAGCACCACCATGTCGATATGTTCCTGATCGCAGGCAGCAGCCGTATGGCGCACCACCTGGTCGTAGTAATACGACGTGGCCTCGGCGCCCATGCCGCCGATAACTCCCAGCTTTTCCATCGCCGCCTCCTTGGTGACGCTTGCGCAATTGCGCGTATCATACCCGCGCCCGCCCGATGTAAACCGGACGGGCGCCGCACTCATCTACTTGTAATACGTCTTGAACAGC
The DNA here is from genome assembly GCA_902463875.1 of uncultured Collinsella sp. GTDB lineage: Bacteria > Actinomycetota > Coriobacteriia > Coriobacteriales > Coriobacteriaceae > Collinsella. The sequence continues at coordinate 4,449 of CABQHR010000097.1, read as the reverse complement.
TTAAAGTGGCGCAGCTTGGTGTGCCACATGCGCAGCCAGCGGTTAAAGACAAAGTCGCCCTTCATAAACGAAGGGTCGGCGCCCTTGCCTTCCTTGTCCAGGCGATGCACCTTAGCGCGCAGCTCGGGATCCTTGACGTACTTGTCGACGACGCCCATGGGGACGACCATCCACAGCGCCTCGTCCTGCGCCGTCACAAACTCCGGCTCAAACGGGCGGTTGAACACATACTCGTCCACCACATACTTGGCAACGTTAAAGCCGCTGTTGGTGACGTAGTAGTTGCTGCGACCTTGGCGCGTGTTGAAATCGAAGAACTTAAACGAGCCGTCGCGCTCGTCGTACTTAACGTCAAAGTTGGAATAGCCCACAAAGTGAAGGTCCTCGAGCAACTTGCGCACGCCGCCCATGAGCTCGTCATTGGGCTCGGTGATGATACAGGCGTGGTTGCCGACACCGTGAGGCTGATGCTCCTCGAGCAGCACGTGACCCAGGCACATCATGCGCACCTTGCCGTTACGGTCGGAATAACTGGTGAGCACGCGCATGTACTCGTCGTTGCCGGGCACGCGATCCTGCAAGATCAGGTCGTCGGTGTAGCCGCTGGCATACGAGTCGCGAATGACCTGTTCCAGCTCGGCACGGTCGGCAATCTCATAAGCCTTTTTCTGGCCCTCGAACTCGTGCTGCCACCACATGATGCCGTCAGAAGGCTTCAGAATCATCGGGTAGGGAAAATCGATCTGGTCGAGCACTTCGGCAGGCGCCTCGCCTTGGGCGTTCAGCATCGCCATGGTGAAGGTAAAGGTATGCGGATAGGGCACGCCATGCTTCTCGCACAGCTCGTAGAAGATCTCCTTCTTCTGACACTGCTCAAGCATGCTATAGGAAGCGTAAGGCGCGACGATATTATCCGCCAACTCATGGGCATCCTTGGCCTGAGCCACGAGAGCAACATAGTTATCGCCACAGCCCACAAGGACAATCGTCTTATCGGCATGCGCTTGGGCAATGCCGTTGACGGTCCTGAGCATCACGGGCATGGTATCGATATCCACGTTGGGCGTGTAGTCGATAATCTGGCTGCGGTACGCGGGACCCGTCTGGTACTTGCCAAAGACCAGACTCTTGACCTGGTACTCCTCGTAGAAGGCGCGCGCCACCGAATAGGCGTTGATGTCGCCACCGAGCAGCACGGGAATGAACTCGCGCTCTGTAAACTGCAATGCCATGGAAACTTCCTATCATGAACTGCCCACACAACGGGCGGTCTTTGCGCAACTGATTTATTTTAGCGTGCCAAACCGCCGGTGCCCAAAGCTCCACCGTATCTATGGCAATCGACGTAATCGTCCAGCACGAAGGCCAGCACGAAGACGGCGCTCACCGTTGTATGACAATGGGCAATGAACCTACCATTGTTGTAGGATTCAGCGTATTGACATCCTCAAACGAAAGGCGCGCACGTGCCCCAAGACCATCCGACCGATAACCCCATCCTCAATGCCGCGAAACGCGAGCTGGCGGAACGCGCACAAACGGCCGTTCCCCTACGCACGGCAGACGATGCCTACGACAGACCCGCCCGCATCGTCTCGATCAACACGTCGGCACACAAGGGCACGCGCAAGTCGCCCGTCGCCGATGGACACGACACCGTTATAGAGCAATTTGGCCTCACCTCCGACGCACACGCCGGGCATTGGCACCGCCAGGTTTCCTTTTTAGCTGCAGAATCCATCCAGACGGCGCAGGAGCGCGGGCTCGATGTGCACGAGGGTGACTTTGGGGAGAATTTCACCACGCAAGGCATCAATCTACTCTCGCTCCCCTTGGGCACGCAGCTCAAGCTTGGCAGCGAGGTGCTTGTCGAAATCAGCCAAATCGGCAAGGTATGCCACACACGCTGTGCCATCTACTATCTCGCCGGCGACTGCATCTTTCCCCACGAGGGCGTTTTTGGCGTGGTACTAAAGGGCGGAGAGGTCCATATCGGCGACGACATCCAGGTGGTCAAGCTCGGCGACGGCACCTGTTCGTTCACCCCTGCCGAGGCCCTCGAAGAGATTGAGCAGGCTCGTCAGGAGGGCACGCTGTAGTTGTAAAACCCCACGTTGAGATAGCTTTTACAGCCCAAAACACCTCTCAAATAGGGCTCCGTAACGTTAAAGTTGAACTCTATGGTTTCTCAACAATTCATCATAACTGCAGGTCAAAGCCAAAGCCTCAAGTTCAACTTGACCCTTTGGAACCTTTAAGGTTCAAGTTGAGGTCGAAAGCAGTAGTAGAATACCGTTCGAACCATAACCTACGATTGATTGCAGAGGGACTGGATGCAGCATTCGAATCATCGCGCCGCAGCGCTCATTGCGTCGAAGCCGGCTCGTATCATCACGAGCGCCGCGCTCGCCGTTGCGCTGACGGCCACGCCGATGCTCTCCCCCGTTGCGGCGTATGCCGCCTCGCAGGCAACGCAGGACCAGCTTTCCGCAGCCCAGCAGAAGATCGAAGCCGCCACGAGCGCCTACAACGACGCCCGCACCAAACTCGATGACCTGCAAAAGCAGATTGACTCCAATGAGGCAAGCATCGAGGAAATCGAGGCTAAGCTTCCCGAGCAGCAGGCCAAGGCAAGCTCCGCCATGCGCGATCTGTACAAGTATCAGATGGGCACCAACCCCATCGTGAGCTTCCTGGTCAACGCGCAGAGCCTGGGTGAGTTCATCACGACCTGCAAATACACCAACCAGATCACGAGCTCGAGCGTCGACGAGATCGAACAGCTCAATAACATGCAAACCGAACTCGAGCAGAACAAGGCTGAGCTCCAGCAGGCCAAGTCTCAGCTTGAGGCAGAGCAGAAAAACGCCGAGGATGCGTTGGCTCAGGCCCAGCAGCTCCGCAGCGAGGCGCAGGCAAAAGCCGAGCAGGAAAATGCCGCCGAGCTTGCCAAGCTTGAGGCCGATAAGGCCGCTGCCGCCGAGAAGCTCTCGGGCGAGGGCGTAAGCGGCAGCAATTCCAGCAGCCAGGCCACCAACACCAACACCACCATCGACACCACGGTGAACAACGCCAATACCGGTAGCTCCGATTACGATTCGTTCATTAATGAGTGGACGAGCCGCATCGACAATTATCTCGCCGGCTCCCCCATGGCAGGCCAGGGCTATACCTTTGCCGTCGCCGCTTGGAATACCGGTGTCGACCCCCGTTGGTCCCCCGCCATCGCCTGCATCGAGAGCACCAAGGGTGCTTATTGCGCCAATTCTTACAACGCCTGGGGCTGGAGTGCACGTGGCGGCGGTTGGCGCAGCTTTGGCAGCTGGAGCGAGGGCATCTCCGCTCACGTTGCCTATCTGGGCGCCAACTACGGCTCCACCCTTACCCCGGCTGCGGCCAAAAAGTACTGCCCGCCCACGTGGCAGGACTGGTACAACAAAGTCGCCGCTCAGATGAACCGCATCTAAGTGCAACTGCAAAGGGCCCCAATGGGGCCCTTTTTCTTTTAGGTAGCGGAAGTATCGACGACGCCGGTCGCATTGGCAACCGCGACTATGACGATCATGCATAGGAGCAGCACGCCCAATGCCTTGAGCCAGAGTTTCGCGAGTTTCTTGCCGCGATAGCTGTCGAGCAGTGCGAATCGCCGACGAAGACGGCGCTTATCGAGCAGCGCAAAATGCATAAGCACCATAAGGCCATCGACAAAGAAAAAATACTCGAATATGAGAAGCCACGTCGGGTAGCCTTGGTTTGCTCCCGTGGGGTGAAAGACGGCAAAGTGGCTTCCGGCAAAGAACACAAGTAGCGAGAAGCAGACAAGCGTATTCCAAATGCGCCCCAGAGACTCCGGAACGCGAGAGAGCAGACCGTATGCAGCGGAGGCGGCAGGCCTAGGAAGCCCTGCGGGGTTCTGGAGCCCTTGGAGCATCAACACCGTCTCCGAGGCCGGAGTACGGACAGGCGCAGGTGTAGGAGGCCGCACGGGGCGGCTCAGATCGTATGCCGAGCGCGTCGCCCGTCCCAACGCTTCCGCACTCGCAAAACGCTTGGCCGGGTCGAGCGCCATCGACATGCAGACGGCATCGGCAAGTGGAGTGGGAATGCCACGCGCCTCGCATTGCTCGCGCATGTCGAGCCCTGGTTTAGGGTCGACTCCCGTCAAGCAGAAGAACAACAGGGCGCCAAGTGCGTAGACGTCGCTGCGCACACTCGTCTGCCCAAACCCATACTGCTCGGGCGGCGCATAGGGTCGCGTGCCGAACTTGATGGTGTCTGCATCGGCACCATCGCGCCATACGCGCGCAATCCCCAAGTCGATAATCACCAGCGACAAAAACGTCAGGCCGTCATCAGGCGTATAGTTGGCACCTGTCACGATGATATTCGACGGCTTGAGGTCGCGATGGATCACCGGCGCCGACGTCTCCCCCGCCATTGCAAAACCGG
>CABQHR010000096.1 GCA_902463875.1 uncultured Collinsella sp. | reverse complement strand
CTGTCCCCTTTGTGGTGGTTTTGGCAGGTTAGCGGAGCTTGCTGGTCTCGAAGTACTCGGGGAACTGGTCCAGAACCTCGGTTTGGTTGCGGAACATCATGTGCAGGTGCTTGCTGACCAAAAAGCTCGCTTCGATGGGGTCGCGACCGGCGATAGCGCGGCGAATCTGCTTGTGCTCGTTCACGATGTCCTGATTGTCGAGAACCTGCGTGGCGGCGCGCAGCCAGCGGAAGCGCTCCAGGTCGGCATTGGTCTCTTCGAGCCACGACCACACGGTGCTGCGACATGCGATGCTAAAAATCATGTGATGCATGAGGTTGTCGCTCAAAAAGAAGCCGATGCGATCCTCTTCGGCCATGGCCTTTTCCTGCAGCGCGATGGCGCGGTCGAGCTGCTCGATGCCGGCCGACGTGGCGCGCGCACAGCACTCCACGATCACCTGCTTTTCCAGATGCTCGCGAATGTAGCAGGCACTCTCGGCAAGGGTGAGGTTGATGGGTGAGACATAGGTGCCACTTTGGGGCACGGTACGCACCAGGCCCTCTTGCGCCAGACGCACCAGAGCCTCGCGCACAGGGGTGCGCCCCATATCCAGGTCGTCGCAAAGCTGCTTGACGCCGAGCTTTTCGCCCGGCTTGTAGTCCAGGTAGACGATTTTGCGTCGAATGGTGTGGTAGGACTGGTCTTGTAGGCTTGTTTCTTGCTCGCCGACGTGCATCGATTCTTCCATAGCGCCTCGCAACTGTTCTATCAAACTCATATGTCAGTTGTTAATTATGCCGCGAATCAGCTCTCCGCGGAGGGTAATTCGGCTGTCGCCCGAGAACTATTGCGGCATCTTAGTCTGTATTTGCGCAAGGCTATGCCCAATGTTGCCGTATCATAAGCCGTCGCAAACGTGAAATAGAAAGAAGGAATCCCATATGCAACTGGCGAATATCGTACGCGAGCGCTGGAAGGGCGTCTTGTTCTGCCTGATCATCGCTATCCCCGCAACGCTGCTCGGCAAACAGATTGAGGTGGTCGGTGGGCCGGTATTCGCCATCCTCTTTGGCATGGTTCTGGCGCTCGTCTTTCCCAAGAATCATCGCGAACAGCTCGCCGCCGGTGTCACCTATACGTCTAAAAAAGTCTTGCAGTACGCGGTTATCCTGCTTGGCTTTGGCATGAACCTCTCCCAGATTCTGTCCAAGGGCGCCCAGTCGCTGCCGATTATCGTGGCGACGATCTCGACCTCGCTTGTCATCGCCTTTGTGCTCTGCCGCGTTATGAACGTGCCGGGTAAGATCGCGACGCTTGTGGGTGTGGGTTCGTCGATTTGCGGCGGTTCAGCCATCGCCGCTACCGCGCCCGTCATCGATGCCGACGATCGCGAGATTGCCCAGGCTATTTCGGTCATCTTCCTGTTTAACGTTATCGCGGCGCTCGTGTTTCCAACGCTCGGCGGTATGCTCGGGCTGACCAACGAGGGCTTTGGCCTGTTTGCCGGCACCGCCATCAATGACACCTCGTCCGTAACGGCTGCGGCGAGCGCTTGGGACAGCATGCATCCCGGCGCCAATGTGCTCGAGAGCGCTACGGTGGTCAAGCTCACCAGGACGCTGGCCATTATTCCCATCACGTTGGTCCTCGCATGCTGGCAGATGCATCTGGCGCGCAAGGCCGGCGGCGACGCCAAAAGCACGTTCTCGCTTAAACGCGCGTTTCCCATGTTTGTGCTGTTCTTTGTGCTGGCGAGCGTAATCACCACGGTGCTTCAGCTTCCCGTGTCCATCACGGCGCCCATCAAGGAGCTGTCGAAGTTCTTTATCGTGATGGCCATGGCGGCTGTTGGCTTTAATACCGATATCGTCGAGCTGGTCAAAAAGGGCGGCAAGCCCATCGCGTTGGGCTTTTGCTGCTGGATTGGCATTGCGTGCATGAGTTTGGGGATGCAGCACGTGCTGGGAATCTGGTAAAGAGGCAACTGATTTGCGTGCTGCGTGCTGGTGCGCGCATGTCTGCGGTGGAGCGATAGGAGCTCTTGCGGGTATGGCTTGTCCGCAGGTTTATAAGTCCCGAAGAGCTCTTATCGCCCCGCCAGGATGGCGATGCGGGGCAACTCATATACTCGCAGGACGTCGCTTTCTGTCCTATAGTGTTTGGTGAGCAATATCGTTCAATTTTGAAACACTCGGACGTGCGACCGTCGGCGGTTGCACGTCGCCGCGGACAGGGGCAAATCATGGACAACGATGCCAAGCTGAACATCTTGACCGAGGCCCTGGCTGCTGCCGGGGCCTCGGCATTGGCAATTGATGCGCGTGGGGACGTCGCGATTTCGACCATGAGTGACGCGGCGCTTGAGCGGGATGTGGCAGCTTTTGTTGCCGAACGCCTCGACCGTATAGGAGACGGCGCGCGTCTGGTTATGGGACGTGCGGGTACGCGCCTGAGCCTGACCGTTCGCCCCACCGACAAAGAGGGCGGGGGCCTTTGGGTCGTCGTGGTCCGCGAGGTGCGCGGCGCCGCGGCACATGCGGGCATCGAGTGGCTCAACGCCGACGAAGTTGAGGCCCGCTACGAATCGAGTGCGTACGGCATCGTTGAGGGGGCGGCCTCGGTGGCTGCGCCGGTTGCCGAGAGCTATGCGCGCGGCGTGCCCCTTATGCTCGAGGGCGAGCTGGGCGCGGGCCAGGTCGAGATTGCCAAGCGCCTCTACCTGGATGGCCCTTTTGCCGATCAACCCTTTGTGTCCGTCGCGCTCGATGAGCTCACCGATCGCGGTTGGCGCCACGTGCTCAAAAGCGCCGAATCGCCGTTGTTCCAAACGGGGCTGACACTTTGCATTGAGGGCTGGAATGCGGTTGGCCCCCAGCGCCTCCGCGAGCTCGTTTCCACGATGGCCGACACCGCGTTGGCGACGCGCTGCCATGTGGTGCTGACGGCGAATGACATGCCGGGTGGCAGCGAAAGTGATCAAGCCGCCTTTGTGACCGAGCGCTTCGCCTGTGCGGTGAGCGTGGCGCCGGCGATTGCCGAGCAGGGAGCCGCGTCGACGAAGGTTGCGCGCTATTTGGAATATCTCGCTGATGCATTTGGGACGGCAGTGCCCGCGCTGTCCGCCGCCGCGGCGAAGACGCTTGACGCGTACCGCTGGCCCCGCAACTATCTGCAGCTCCGCGAGGTCTCGGAACGGCTGTATATATTGGTGGGGGCGGGCACGGTGGACCGCGCTGTGGCGGAGGAAGTGCTCGCCCAAGAGGACGTGATTAAGACCGCAACCTTTGGCGCCCCGACACTCGAAAGCGACCTGTATATCCTGCGACCGCTGATCGATACCGAGCGAGATATCGCGCATCTGGTTGTAGACCATCTCCATGGCAACCGAACCCGTGCGGCGGAGGTGCTGGGCATAAGCCGAACAACGTTGTGGCGCTTGCTGAAGGACGATGACCGTTGAGCGAGGCGCCCGTGACCGCGCGCGACGCGTGTGCTACAGTCCAAAGCGTTATTGTTTCGATTTGGTTACGGCGTGCGGGGGCGTATGGCTGAGACTACAAAACCGAGCCGCAGAAGGCGGAGTGCCGCGCCGGTCAACCGACGCACAACATCGGTGACGTGGGGCAAACACGCCTCGGGGTTTGATGGCTCGTTCAAACGCACTAAATACGGCTATCCTTCGGCAAGCGCCCGCTTGGCCATGCAGGCAGAGTCCTCGTTGTGGGGCCGCAAACGCGTGGTGGGCTCAAAGCTCAAGCACGACGGAACGCTCGGTTACATCAGCCGCGGGGCGGCTCGTCGCAGCGGACTCAATCCGGCTGGTTGGCATCGTTATGTTCCGATCGCGGTCGTCATTGCGGTGATCATCATCGCGCTCGCAGCGCTTGGCTACGCCGGCGGTGGCGCCAACTTGGACGCAGTGTTTAAATCGCCCGAGCTCGCGCATGCAGGCACAGAAGTTGTCGAGGGCGCTCAGACCCAGACGGGCGTCGCGCCCCAGCGCGGTATCGTTGCGGCGGCCTCCACCATCGCCGACGCGCAAAAGGGCGAGGACGAACAAGGCGACGGCGCCGAAACGACTCAAACGAACGAAACGACGACAACTCCATCGGCAAGATAAGTTGCGAGCGGGTCCGCCGTTCGTTAGAACGGCGGAACTAATTACTTCACGTATACCACGTTGTCGCGGCGCGGTTTTGCCTCGGGTAGCGTGTCTTCGGCATAGCCCAGAATGCAGTGACCGACACCGCGCAGACTGCCGTCGGCGGGCAGGCCCCAGCTGGCCAGCAGCTCCAGGCCCTCGGGCGAGTCAAAGATCTCGTGTGCGCGATGAATCCAGCACGAATCGACACCCAGTGCATAGGCGGCGTTGAGCAAGTTGCCCATGGCGAGCGAGCCGTCTTCCAGATGCGTGGGCACGCTGCGGTCGACCAGCACCACCACAACGGTCATGGCGCCATAGAAGGGGTCGCCGTTGCTGCCCATGACCTGGGCGTTGAGCTGTGAGAGACGCTCGACGGTCGCGGGGTCGGTGACGGCGACAAACGTCACCGGCTGGCGGCCCATGCCGCTCGGTGCATATTGGCCGGCTTCGATAATACGTGCAAGCTTTTCGGCCTCGACGGGACGATCGCTGTATTTGCGGCAGCTGCGGCGGTGGATGAGCGCTTCGATAGTCTCCATGGTGTCTCCTTGTAGTGGCGTTGCAGATGCCCCGTTCATACCCGTCGGGCTCAAACGATAGACGGTCAATTGCCCGGCCAAAAGGATAGATTCCAATTGGGAAAGTAGGTTTGCATAAAAGTAGCTTCAGAATGTGACAAACAAATGGGATGGTTAAACGTTTTATCCCGTCTACCCTGCGGTTTTTTACCACTTGCCTAAATGACGAACGCATAACCTCTGATAAAGGTTTTACTAAAGGAGTACCAACGTTTATCAATGCGCCGTGGTGGCGCCGGGCCAGGAGGTAACATCATGTTCCAGGCTGGAGATGTCGTCGAGACCGACTTCGAAGGATTTCTGAAGCTGCTGCGTTCCAAGACGCGCGCTTTTGTGACGATTGACGATCACGAGTACTACATCACGCACACCGATGGCTATTGGCGTGTTCAGGATTGCGAGGCCCTCAACGATAAGGGCCACTTTACTGACTGCTCCGAGCTGGTCAACACGGTCTGCGAGGTCGTCGAGCTGCCGTGGATTGCCGGCAAGAGCCTGCATGACAGCTTCTCGGGCGCTACGGTCTATGAGGCCGTCGCCGCTTAACGGGCAATAAAACCCGATTTTCACGTGACCGCTGGCGCTGCCCCCGCGCCGGCGGTCTTTTTCTGCCGATAGGCCATAAAAGTGCAAACATTTGCGGAGAGCCTGTTGACGATAGTCAAAACTCGGACTAATCTAGAGACACAAAATTGGTCAAAAATCGGACAATCGAATGGTGGGATAGATGAATAGTGCGGTTACGCTGGTCGACTTCGACCGGTTGCTCAATGGACTCGACCATATCTATTCGGAGTTCTCGCGCGCCTGCGGTCTTTCGGACTGCGCTTACTGGATGCTCGTCGATACCAGCACGGCGGGTGGCAGTATTGCCGTAAGCCGCCTGACGAGCGAATGGTTCTACAGCAAGCAGACCATCAACTCGGCCATTAAAACCTTGACGGCGCGGGACTTTGCAACGTTGGAGTTTGCCGAAGGCAGCCGTAAGAACAAGGTTGTGCGTTTGACCGAAGCGGGCATGCGGTTTGCCGAGCGTTATGCGCTGCCGGCACTCAAGGCCGAGCAGCGAGCCTTTGGCGCGCTTGAGCCGTGTGAGCAACGCGAAATCATGCGCCTAATCGGAAAATTTTCCCATGCGCTCGGCGATGAGTGCGATGCCTTTAAGCAGCATATCGCTGCCGAGAGCCAGGCCGAGAATCAAGGTGAGGGGGAGTCGTGCGACTCTTAATGAGGTTTATGAAGCCGTATCGCAGGCTTGTCGCGGTGACGTTGTTGGTGCTGCTAATCGACAACGTTGGCACACTGCTGGTACCCACGATGTTGGCGAACATGGTCAACACCGGTATCACCACGGGCGATGTCGACTACATTTTGCGCAACGGTCTCTACATGCTTATCGCGACCGGCATGGCCAGCGGTGGCGCGGTGTCGGGCTGCTATCTTTCGGCGCGCCTGGCCGCCAACGTGGCCTGCGATATCCGCAATGCCGTCTACGACAAGTCGCTCGAGCTGTCTGCCAGTGACTTTGAGCGCTTTGGCACGGGTTCGATGATCACGCGCTCGCTCAACGACATCAACGTGATTCAGCAGGCGATTCTGCAGACCATTCAGCTGGTGCTGCCGGTGCCGTTCCTGGCGGTGGCAGGCATCATCTTCGCCTGGCTCATCGATCCGGCCATGGGCATGCTTCTGGGCGTCGTGGTTGCGATCGTGCTGGTTGCGGCGGTCTTTACGGTTGCCAACGCGGCTCCGATTTTTATGCGCTTGCAGAGCTTTATCGACCGCATGAACGTGGTGCTGCGCGAAAACATCGTGGGCGTGCGCGTCATCCGTGCGTTTAACAAGGAGCGTCGTGAGGAACAGCGCCTGGACGAGGTGTTTAGCGACTACGCCGCCAACGCCATAAAAGTCAACCATCTGTTTGTGGGCCTCGACAGCTCCACCTTCTTTCTGATGAATATCGCCGAGGTGGCGGTACTGTGGGTGGGCGGCAACCGCGTGGGCGCCCACGCCATGCAGATCGCGAGCATCTCGGCGGTGCTGGAGTACGCGCTTCTGATCCTGTTCTTTGTGATGATGGCCCAGATGGTGGTGCTGACGCTTCCGCGTGCCGCCGCATGTCTGAACCGCGCACAGCAGGTGCTGGAGATTAAGCCGAGCATCGT
>CABQHR010000095.1 GCA_902463875.1 uncultured Collinsella sp. | reverse complement strand
AATGGTGGGCGATGAGGGATTCGAACCCCCAGCCTTGTGCGTGTAAAGCACCTGCGCTAACCGTTGCGCCAATCGCCCGTGCGGAGAGAGTATAGCAAAACAATTGGGTTGTTCACCTCATATCCATTAAAGGTAACCGGCGCGTGTCGGCGTGGAGCTGATTCAGTTGAGATTGCCTGAACATTCCGTCCCCCTTTGCGCCCTCGGGTATACTCAAAAGCTATTGATTCGATTTGATACCCAGCAACAGCAGAGGGGATAGTATATGTGCGGTTTTGTCGGTTTTGTCGGTGGGACGGATAACCAATCCGAGGTGCTCACCAAGATGATGGACCGCATCGTCCATCGTGGTCCCGACATGGGCGGTCAGTTTATCGACGGCCGCGTTGCCCTGGGCTTCCGCCGCCTGTCGATCCTCGACCTGACCGAGGCCGGTGCTCAGCCCATGGCCAATGAGGACGGCAGCGTCGTCATCGTCTTCAACGGCGAGATCTACAACTTCCAAGAACTCCGTTCCGAGCTCGAGGCCAAGGGTTACCAGTTCCACTGCGGCGCCGACACCGAGAGCCTCCTGCACGGCTACGAGGAGTGGGGCGAGGCAGTACTCGATCGCTTGCGCGGTATGTACGCCTTCGTCATCTGGGACAAGAAGAAGAACAAGCTTTTTGGCGCCCGCGATATCTTTGGCATCAAGCCGCTCTACTACTATCCCATGGCCGATGCGGGCGACGGCGCTCCGGGCGTGCTCTTTGGTTCCGAGATCAAGAGCTTCCTGGACTACCCGCACTTCCACAAGGCGGTCAACAAAAAGGCCCTGCGTCCGTACATGACGCTGCAGTATTCGGCAACCGAGGAGACCTTCTTTGAGGGTGTCTACAAGCTGCCGCCGGCGCATTACTTTACCGTAGACATCCCGACCGGCAAGATGAACATCGAGCGCTATTGGGATTGCGATTACTCTGCCGTCGAGAAGCCGTTCGAGGAGTACGTCGACGAGCTGGACGAGGTCGTGCACGAGAGCGTCGAGGCCCATCGCATCGCCGACGTTAAGGTCGCGTCGTTCCTCTCCGGTGGCGTCGACTCCAGCTATATTGCCGCTTGCCTCATGCCCGACAAGACCTTCTCGGTGGGCTTTGACTACAAGAACTTTAACGAGACCAACTATGCCAAGGAGCTTTCCGATAAGCTCGGCGTCGAGAATGTCCGCAAGATGATTACCGCCGACGAGTTCTTCGGTGCGCTCGAGGACATCCAGTATCACATGGACGAGCCGCAGTCCAACCTGTCTTCCGTGCCGCTGTGGTTCTTGGCCGAGATGGCCCGCAAGGACGTCACCGTCGTGCTTTCGGGCGAAGGCGCCGACGAGCTCTTTGGCGGCTACGCCTACTACGAGGACACGGTCCCAGTCCGCAAGTACAAAAAGATGGTGCCGCTGCCCATCCGTCGCGCGCTCGGTAACCTGGCGCTGCATATGCCGTACTTCAAGGGACATAACTTCCTGGTCAAGGGTGCCGAGATCCCCGAGAAGTCGTTCCTGGGACAGGCTCTGGTATGGCCGGAGCGCGAGGTCGACGGCGTGCTCAAGCCCGAGTACAACACCGGCGATGGCGCCTTCGAGCTTGCCGCTCCCATCTATGCGCGCGTGAAGGGTCAGCCCGAGCTGGTCAAGAAGCAGTACCTGGACATGAACATGTGGCTTCCGGGCGACATTCTGCTCAAGGCCGACAAGATGTGCATGGCGCACTCGCTGGAGCTGCGCGTGCCCTTCTTGGACCGCAAAGTCATGGAGTTCGCCGAGCACATTCCCGACCGCTACCGCATCAACGAGAACGGCAACAAACAGGTACTCCGCCACGCTGCCAACAAGTCGCTGCCCGATGAGTGGGCCACCCGTCCCAAGGTGGGCTTCCCGGTGCCGATTGTCTACTGGCTGCGCGAGCAAAAGTGGTACGACTATGTCAAGGAGTACTTCACCGCGCCGTGGGCAAGCGAGTTCTTCGATACCGACGAGCTCATGCACCTGCTCGATCTGCACTTTGCGGGCAAGGGCGATTTCCAGCGCAAGATCTATACGCCGCTCGTGTTCCTGGTGTGGTACAAGCGCTTCTTTATCGACGAGGACCAGCCCGCTGTTCAGGCTGCCTAGCCTCGGCTTACGAACGCCTGCGCGTAACGGCTCCTCCGGGAGCCGTTTTTGCGTGGGTGCGTTTCAGTTACTATAAAAACCGTCCCTGCCAAATGGCTGAGAAAGGTGAAAGATGCACCATTCGGATTCCGCGACCGTGACCACGGTCGATACGCTTGCCAAGCTTCTCGATGTGTGCGGCGAGCTGCGCGCATCAGAGCAGGTTGACGAGCGTGCCGTGACCGGCTGTTCGTTTGATTCGCGCGCGGTCTCGGCAGGTGACGTGTTCTTTTGCAAAGGCGCTGCCTTTAAGCCCGCGTTTTTGAGCATGGCGCTCGATGCGGGCGCCGTCGCATTTGTGTGCGAGGAGTCGCTGGTCGAGTCTCTGGAGCCGCTGGCGAAGGAGAACGGCGCGGCGATGCTGGTCGTGGACAGCGTCCGCACGGCCATGGCCCTGTTGCCGCCGGAGGTCTACGACCGTCCCGACCACGATGTCAAGATCGTGGGCATCACCGGTACCAAGGGAAAGACCACGGCCGCTTTTATGCTTCAGTCCATCATCAAGGCAGCGGGCGAATCCTGCGGCATGATCGGCTCGGTGAGTACCGACGATGGCATCGAGTGCTACGAGAGCACCAATACTACGCCCGAGGCCCCCGAGGTCTGGCGCCATATCGCCAACTGCCGTGAGTCCGGTCGCCAGTCCATGGTCATGGAGGTCTCGAGCCAGGCACTCAAGTACCAACGCGTCGAGAATCTGCCGTTTGACGTGGCGTGCTTCCTCAACATCGGCCGTGACCACATCTCGCCGATCGAACACCCCACGTTTGAGGATTATTTTGAGAGCAAACTCAGGATCTTTGACCAGGCGAAGACCGCCGTGGTGAATCTGGGCACCGAAGAGGTTGACCGTGTGTTGGAGGCAGCGTCGACGGCCGAGCGCTTGGTGACCGTTGGCGTCGAGCATCCCGAGGCAAGCCTGTGGGCAAGCGATGTGCGCATGGTCGGCTTTAACATCGAGTTTAACCTGCATGGCCTGTGTGCCGACGAGTCCGAGGCGGGGGAGAAGGTCCTGCTGGGCATCGCGGGCGACTTTAACGTGGAAAACGCGCTGGTCGCTATCGCCGCTGCGCGCGAGATCGGCATCGGTATCGAGGCTATCAAGAAGGGCCTCTCCAAACTGCGTGTACCGGGCCGTATGGAGGTCGTGGAGTCGAAGGACGGCCGCGTGATCTGCGTCGTTGACTATGCGCACAACCAGCTTTCGTTCCGTTCGCTTTTCTCGTCGGTCAAGCGCGCGTTTCCCGCTAGTCCAGTCATTGCAGTGTTTGGCGCTGCCGGCGGCAAGGCGCAGGAGCGCCGCGAGCAGCTTCCGCGCGAGGCCGCACCATATTCCGACCTGATGATCTTTGCCAACGAGGACCCGGCTCACGAGGACCCGATGAAGGTCTGTCGCGAGCTTGCCGAGCATGTTCCCGACGATACGCCGAACAAGATCATCCTCGACCGCGAAGCCGCTGTGCATGCGGCGTTCAAGGCGGCGCGCGAGGAGTACGTCAACCCCAATGCTCCCACCATTGTCTTGCTGCTGGCAAAGGGTGACGAGGAGCTCATGCACGTGGGCGACGAGTTCGTGCCCATCGAGAGCGACCTTTCGTTGGCCAATCGCCTGATCGATGTTACCCAGTTTGACTAATGAACCATGATGGCGAAGGCGCCCTGAGTGCGCTGTCGCCATAAACGTGTTCCCTCAATCAAAACATGCCGTCCAAGCCCAAACCCTTCTACGTAAACGGAGTAACCATGTCCCACAACACCCTGCCGACCGTCGCCGAGCTTTCGGGCGAGATGCGCGAGCGCTTGGCCAAGGTTAAGTACGTCTTTACCGACCTGGATGCTACGATGCTCGCACCCGGCTCGTGCGTGCTGCGCGACAACGACGGCAACCCCTCGACCAAGCTCGTCGAGGCTGTCGTGGCACTTGCTCGCGCCGGCATCCAAGTGGTTCCCACCTCGGGCCGCAACCGCACCATGATCCACGAGGATGCGCGCGTGCTCGGCCTCAACTCCTACATTGGTGAGATGGGTGGCCTGGTCATGTACGATCTCAAGGCCAACGATTGGGAGTATCTGACCGGCGATATGCCCTACGACCCATCTTGCGGTCTCACGCCGCACCAGGTGATCGAGCAGACTGGCGTGTGCGAGAAGATCCTCGCCCGCTGGCCGCACAAGATCGAGTATCACAACGACATGTCGACCGGCTACAAGTACCGCGAGGTTACCGTCGGCATGCGCGGCGACATCCCCGATGGCGAGGCGCAGGCCATCCTCGACGAGGCCGGCTGTGGCCTGGTGTGGGCCTGTAACGGTCACCTGACGCATCTGTCCAAGCCGACGACGCTCGAGCTCGATCGCGTCGAGGACGGTCGTGCATTCAACATCAACCCCGCGGGCCTCAACAAAGGCGTCGCCATTGCGCGCTTCTGCGAGCACCTGGGGATCGAGCGCGAGGAGACGCTCGCGCTCGGCGATTCCGAGTCCGACTTCTACATGGCCGATCACGTGGGCACGTTCTGCCTGGTCGAGAATGGCCTGACGAGCGCCGGCGCGCCCGAGTTCCTGGCTGCTTGCGAGAACGCTTTCGTTACGCGCGGCAAAATTGTCGACGGTTGGGCGGCGACGGCAGAGCTGCTGGTCACGGCGCGTTCGTAGCGCGGCGTCGCCGCACTTGGATATGTCTTTTCGAGAGAGAATCTGGTGAGGTAATGTCCGATATCAAGAATCTGGCCGGGGACACGCGCCCTATTGGCGTATTCGACTCGGGTCTTGGTGGTCTGACGGTTGCGCGCGCCATCGCGACGGCGCTGCCGCACGAGTCCGTCTACTACTTCGGCGACACAAAACGCTGCCCCTACGGCACGCGCACCGAGGATGAGGTGCGCTCGTTTGCGTTGCAGGCGGGCCGTTGGCTGTCGAAGCACGACGTCAAGATTATGGTCATCGCCTGCAACACGGCGACCGCTGCGGCCTTGCGTCTGGCCCAGCAGGTGCTTGACGTTCCCGTCATCGGTGTGATCGCACCGGGCGCACGCGCGGCAATCAACAGCACTCGCACGCGCCGGGTGGGCGTGCTCGCCACCAACCTCACCATTCGCTCGGGCGCCTACACGCGCGCCATCCAGGACCTGGATGCCGGCGTCGATGTATACGGTTGTCCTGCCTCGAGCTTTGTCGAGGTTGTCGAACACGAGCTCGCCTCGGGTGCACATCTGCAGGAACAGTGGCTTGAGAACGAGGACATCTTCGATACGCCTGCCGTGCGTGCGCTGGTGGGTGCCACGGTTGAGCCGCTGCGCGACCACGGTATCGATACCGTGGTGCTCGGCTGTACGCATTTTCCGCTGTTGGTGGGACCTATCCGTCATGCGCTGGGGCCTGGGGTGCGCGTCGTGAGTTCCGCCGAGGAGACCACGCGCGAGCTGACCGATATCCTCACGCGCCGCGAGCAGCTGGCGGGCGACGCCGCCGAGCCGCAGCATCGTTTTGCCACGACGGCCGATAACATTGCCGAGTTTGCGGTGGCGGGCAGCTTTATCTTTGGTCAGCCGCTCAAGAGCATCGAACATATCGATATCGACGAACTGAAATAGATATAAGGTCACCGACCAAAGGCTCACCTTCACCTTTTGCCGAAAGGATATTTCTATGGAGTACATGCAGGTCAACCGCGCCAACGGCCGCGCCGCCAACGAGTTGCGCCCCGTTAAGCTCACCCGTGGCGTCATGAAGCACGCCCACGGCTCGTGTTTGGCCGAGTTTGGCGACACGCGCGTGTTGTGCGCCGCCACTATCGAGGAGGGCGTGCCGGGCTGGCGAAAGGGAGCTAAGGCCGGCTGGGTGACCGCGGAATACGCCATGCTGCCGACGTCGACCGGCAAGCGCTGCAAGCGCGAGCATGCCAACCGCAAGGGTCGCTCCATGGAGATCGAGCGCCTCATTGGCCGCAGCCTGCGTACCGTCGTCAACATGAAAGCGCTCGGCGAGTACACCGTCACCGTCGACTGCGATGTGATTCAGGCCGATGGCGGTACGCGTACGGCCAGCATCACCGGCGCCTGGGTGGCGCTGCACGACGCCCTCGCCATGTGGGTCGAGGCGGGCAAGATCGAGCGCATCCCGCTTACCGGCCAGGTGGCTGCCATCTCCATGGGCGTTGTCGACGGCAATACGCTGCTTGACCTCGATTATTCCGAGGACAGCCACGCCGAGGTCGACATGAACCTCGTCGCCACCGACACCGGTGAGATGATCGAGCTCCAGGGCACCGGCGAGCAGGCGCCCTTCGACCGCAAACGCCTCAACGCCCTGCTCGACCTGGGCGACAAGGGTATCGCCGAGCTCATCGAGCTCCAGCGCCAGGCCCTCGCCTAACCTACCAAAAAGTGACAGGTTTATTTTGGCAGGTTTTATCTGGGAAAACGTCGAAGTATAAGACTGCCGTTGATTGATAGGGGAGAGGCGGAGGCCCTCGTCGCCCTCGGCGCGGCATTGCTATAGAGACAAGGAGACCACTCATGGCACTTGAGAAGATCGACATCGACACCCTCGACCCGGCGGCGACCATTGTCG
Source organism: uncultured Collinsella sp. (assembly GCA_902463875.1). Classification (GTDB taxonomy): domain Bacteria; phylum Actinomycetota; class Coriobacteriia; order Coriobacteriales; family Coriobacteriaceae; genus Collinsella. The sequence goes on along the minus strand of CABQHR010000095.1, from coordinate 163 downwards.
TGGCAACGGGCAACGCCCATAAGCTCACCGAGATCGAGGCCATTTTGGGCAAGGTCATGCCCGAGGTGCGCTTTGTGGCGCTCGGCCAGCTGGGCGATTTTGAGGACCCCGAGGAAAACGGCACGACGTTTTTGGAGAACGCCATCATCAAGGCGCAGGCTGC
>CABQHR010000094.1 GCA_902463875.1 uncultured Collinsella sp. | reverse complement strand
TCGCCGATCTCTCCCTCGATCTCGGCACGCGGGGTCAGCGCGGCGACGGAGTCGACGACGATGGCATCGATGGCGCCGGAACGCACGAGCATGTCAACGATCTCGAGCGCCTGCTCACCCGTATCGGGCTGGGAAATCAGTACCTCGTCGATGTCCACGCCAATGCGCGCGGCATACGTGGGATCGAGCGCGTGCTCGGCATCGATAAATGCCACAACGCCGCCCATAGCCTGGGCCTCGGCCAGGATCTCGAGCGAAAGCGTCGTCTTACCGGAGGACTCAGGACCGTAAATCTCGACGATACGGCCGCGCGGCACACCGCCGATACCCAGAGCGGCATCGAGGGCCAGAGCGCCCGTGGGAATGGCCTCGACCTCGAGCTCGGGACCACCGTCGCCGTACCTCATGATGGAACCCTGGCCGAATTTCTTCTCGATCTCTGCCTTGGTGGTGGCGATCATCTCATCGCGCTCTTTACCCGTCGTGCGAGCATGAACGGTACGTACGGGACCTGAATTCTTGGCCATGAATAGCCCTCCTCTTAACAACCTGCATCGATAATAAACGAACGGCTGTTCGTGGTCAACCGTTCAGGCCAATCATATGCAGGCAGTCTTTCCAAAACCCAACCAAACGCCGACCAAACACTGACCAAATGCTTGACCACAAAGGGGCAAATAAGAACAAGAAAGGCGAGAATAAACCTATGACCAGCAAAAAACGCTGAATGTGTCAGAGGTCCCTATCTCCACAATTAAGGGGCCCTAAGGCCCCTTAAAACACGTCTATTCCATAGAGTTGAGCACAAGGGCAATGCGTCCCAATGCCTCCGCGACCGCATGGGCACGAACACACGAACGGTCGCCCTCATAGTGGCAGCGCACAGAGTCCACGACCGGCACTTCCCAATCAGCCGCGCGATACGCCCAGCCAATATAGAAAGTGCCAGCCGGATCGTCCTCAGTGCCGCCGCCGGGGCCGGCATAACCCGTTGCGCTCACAGCAATATCGCTCTGATACAGCTCCAGCGAACCCGCCGCCATCTCGCGCGCGGTCTGATGCGACACCGCGGTATAGCGGTCGAGCGTCTCCTGCTCAACACCCAAAACGCGATGCTTCATCTCATCGCAGTAGGTCACCGCACCGCCACGCAGCACCGCCGAGGCGCCCGGGATATCGGCGATCGTCGAGGCAATCATGCCAGCTGTCAGAGATTCAGCCGTCGAAACCGTCACGCCACGAAAGCTTGCACGCTCGACAATATCGCGTGCGAGCTCTTCGTTATGCGCGGCAATCTGCTCAAAAGAGTCCGTCATACCCACCAGGACCTAGACCGAAAAGACGATCTTGCGGCAGTTCCAGAAGTACTGAGCGCCCGAGATAACGGTCAGGATAACGGCCACGGCGTACAGGAAGCGTGAGACGCCATAGATACCGAGCGTCAGCGCCACCGGGGCCAGGTTAAGGCCAGACAACGCAAAGACGCACAGATAGCCGCAGATGGAAACCATCGTGGTTGCCGTCTTGTACTTGCCGAGCTTATCGGCTGCAACGACCACACCGGCCGCACTCGCGACCATGCGCAGGGCGCTCACCAGCAGCTCGCGGAACAGGATGATGAACACCGACCACACGGTTACGGTACCAAAATCCAAGAACAGAAGCAGAGCCGAGAACACGAGCAACTTATCGGCGATGGGATCCAGAAACTTACCGAAGTCGGTGATCTCGTTTCGTGAACGAGCCAGGTAGCCATCAACCTTATCTGTACACGACAGGATGACGTACAGAATAAAGGCAGCGGCGGCGAGCGGGCCGTCGAAGGTGCTCCAATCCGTACCGGCAACACTCGTGTGAGAAAGCGCCGACACGATCATGAACACCGGGATAAAGACGATGCGAACGCACGTCACGATGTTGGCGGGCGTCCAAACACTCGTCAGTTCCTTATTGCTCTCGTTTGCCACGATGCTCTCCTACTCCACAACATGGCCGATAAGCTCATAGCAGAAGCTATCGGTAAACTCGACAGTCAGAATATCGCCCACGGACGCCTCGCTGGCGTCCAAGTGGACCGCGCCATCGGAATCGGGCGCCTGGAACCAGGCATGGCCGATCAGCTCGGCGCCGTCCTCGGTTTCTTCGATACCGTCGACGATCACCTGGGCGCGCTCGCCCACATGTGCGGCGGTGGCGGCAAAACCGAGCGACTCGGCCAGGTCCATGGCCTCCTGGGCGCGCTCGAGCTTGACCTCTTCGTCGACCTGACCCTCCATCTTAGCGGCCAGGCTGCCCTCCTCCTGCGAGTAGGCAAAGACGCTCGTGTAGTCGAAGCCGACGGTGTCCATAAAGTCGATAAGGTCGCGGAACTCGTCGTCGGTCTCGGTCGGGAAGCCGACCATAGCCGTGGAACGGATCACGATGCCGGGGATACGCTCACGCAGATCGCGGAACAGGTCCTCGAGCTCCTGGCGCGAACCGGAACGGCGCATAGCCTTGAGGATGCGCGCGTCGCAGTGCTGCACAGGGATATCGATATAGGGCAGCACCTCGGGCGTATCGCGAATCGTATCGATAAGCTCATCGGTCATGCCCTCGGGCTGCAGATAGAGCACGCGGACCCAGACGTTGTGCGGGCGCACGGCCTCGGCGACGGCACGCAGCAGCTGCGCCAGATTGCGCGGCGAGCCCTCGGCAGCGTCCTCGTCGGCAAAGTCGGTGCCCCAAATACCCGTGTCCTGGCCGATCAGCACGATCTCTCGCACACCGCCGGCAACCAAGTCGCGTACCTCGGAGATAATGCTCTCGGCATTGCGCGAATGATAGCGACCGCGAATATAGGGGATCATGCAGAAGCTGCAGAAGCGGTTGCAGCCATCGGAAATCTTGACGTAGGCAACGGCGCCCTCGACAGTGCGCTTGACTTGCGGAATATAGGCAGCGATCTCACGCTCGACACCCAGCACGCCATCGATGACCGCCACGATGCCGTCCTCCTCGTCGGCCTTCACAAAGGCAGCGACCTCGGGCAGCTCGTCAGGCAGGTCGTCGCCATAGCGCGACGGCACACAGCCGCACATGACGATGGGACAAGAACGAACGCCGTCCTGAACCTCGTTGGCGAGCTCGAGCGTGGTCTCGATGCTCTCGGACGTTGCGGAGGCGAGGAACGAGCATGTATTGACGATGGCAATATCGGCATCCTGTGGGTCGAATGCCTCCTCGTAGCCCGCGGCGGTCAAAAGAGAACGCATGCGGTCGGTGTCAACCTCGTTCTTAGCGCACCCGAGGGTGATGTAGAGCACGGAGCCCAACGGTGTATCCATGTTGGAGAGCAGTCCTTTCGAATGATATTAGCGGTAGTTGGTGAACTGCAGCGGCTGGCCGTAGTCCTGGTCGCGCAGGAACTGGATAACGGTCTGCAACGCGTCCTTCGAAGCAGAGGAAACACGCAGCTTCTCGGCCTCGATGGTCACCTTGACCTTGAGCTTTTGGTCCTTGATGTCCTTATTGATCTTCTTGGCGGTCGCCTGGTCGATACCCTCGACGATATGGCCGAGCACGCGCACAGTGCCGCCCGATGCCGCCTGCGGAGCATCCCACGAGACAGCCTTGAGGTCGATGCCGCGCTTGATGAGCTTGGAGCTCAGGACATCGATGATCTGCTTGGAGACAAAGTCGGCCGGGGCGTTGATCGTGAAGAGCTTGTCGCCCTTCGAAAGCTCGATCGTGGCGCCGGAATCCTTCAGGTCATAGCGCTGGGAAATCTCGCGCGTGGTCTGCTGGAAGGCGTTGTCGACCTCTTGCATGTTGACCTCGGACACGACGTCGAAGCTGGAATCTTTAGCCATGATGTTTCCTTTCGCGTACGAGCGGCTTAGTAGCTATCGTACGAATAGTCGGTAGAATCGGTGGGCGCCTGGCCGTCAGTTGCGGTATCGGCGCCATCCGTGGACTGGGCATCGGTGCCGTCGGTGGTGTCGGTACCATCGGTGGTGTCGGCACCATCAGAACTTTCACCATTCTCGGAATCAGTCGTCTCCTTCTTGGGAACGGTGATCGTCACGCGCGCCACGCCCGAGGTCTTGGTATCGTAACGGACCTTTTCGCCGTTCTTGGTAACGGTGACATCGGAAGGCTTAGACGTGGTGATCTCGATCGAGGACTCGGGCGTGTACTCCTGCTCAAAGGGGCCAGTCGCCTGAGCGCCATAGACCGACTTTCCGTCGACCTTGACCTCAATCCACGCGGTCTTTCCCTTGGCAACGGAGACCTTAACCTTTGTGACCTCGTTCTCTTCCTTCTTGGCCGTCGTCTTGGCGGCGTCCGAATCAGTCGACTCATCCGTCGGCTCATCGGTGTCTTCGTCCTCGTCGACCGTTTCGGTCTTCTTAGAAGACTTCTTGGTCGTCGTCTTGGTAACAGCGGGCGTCTCGGGCGTGGTCTCGGGCGTCGAAGATGCGCAGCCGCGCAGAAGTACCACGATGAGCACGATCAGCAGCAACGCCACGGCACCGATACCTGCGTAGACGATACGCGGATCGAGCCCGTTGTTTTGAGGAGCACGGGAACCGCCGCGTCCACGACTGGAACTGCTGCGGCCGCCTCCCTGAGGCATACGGCCACGATTGCTATCGGAACGGCCGCAATAGCCACCCTGGCCCTGAAGGCTGCGCTGACCCGAGCGGGGCGCAAGTTCACCGCGGCCTTGATAGCCACGCTGGCCCGCACGCGGAGCCGAAGAGCGCTGGCCATACGGCTGTGGTTGAGAGCGAAGACGCGGCGTCACCTGCGTGGTATCGGCGTCCGCATAGCCACTGCGAGAGCGTCCGGTGGAGATACCACGGTGACCGCGATCGGAATAGCCGCCGTCGCCGTAGCCGGCACGAGGGTCACGCGCCACGCCGCGGGCAGCGGGAAGCGCACGGTCCTCGGGCATCGGCGTACTGCGGAACCGGTCACGCTGCGAGCGAATCTCCTCGCCCGAACCCGTCTCGGTAATATAACCGGCCTGCTGAGGACGCTGTCCATAGCGAGTCGAACGACCGCCCTGAACCATCAGGAAGCGCCCGTTATCGACAGAGGAACGCGAATTGACGTAGCCGGCGGCGTCCTGGAAACGACCGCCCTGCTGCGACGTCTCGCGTTCGTATGCCATCAGTTCGTCAAAGTAGGCATTGACGACCTCGCGCGGATTGAGGCCCAAAAAACGAGCATAGCTCGAAATCATGCCCTGCGCATAGCCGCGCGGCGGCATCGAAGCAAAGTTACCGGTCTCGAAAAACTCGATGATCTGCGGCCTGATTTTGATGGTGTTGGCGACCTGCTGAATGGAAAGGCCCATTCGGCGACGCTGCTCGAGCAGCATGTCACCAAAGCGTGCAGCCATCAGAATCCTCCAAACTCACGATCTTCACGTGCCATCTCGGCGTCGACAGATTCCAGCGCGGCAAGCCCCTCCTCGTCCAACAGGACCTCGCGCGGCTTGGAACCGTCGGGCGGGCCGACGACACCCTTTTCTTCCAGCATGTCCATAATACGCCCGGCACGCGCATAGCCAACCTTCAGACGGCGTTGCAGGCCAGATGTGGAGCCCAGCTGCGATTCCACCACAATATGGGCGGCTTCCCAAATGAGCGGATCATCGTCTTGCGGCTCGGCGACTCCGGTGCGGACAATGCCGCCGCCACCAGCCATGGACATGGAAGCGGGCGCCACGGCGGACAGAATCTCCTCGTGGTAGTCGGGCTCGCTCTGCGACTTGACGAACTCGACAATCTCGTTGATTTCGTCGTCCGAGACAAAGCAGCCCTGGATACGGCGGGGCTTGCCCCAGTCGACCTTGGAGAACAGCATGTCGCCCAAACCGGTGAGCTTCTCGGCACCCATCTGGTCGATGATGACGCGCGAGTCGATGCCCGTGGCGACGTTAAAGGCGATGCGGTTGGTGATGTTGGCCTTGATAAGGCCCGTCACCACGTTGGAGCTGGGGCGCTGCGTGGCAACGATAAGGTGAATACCGGCGGCACGGCCCAGCTGTGCAATACGCACGATCGAGGCCTCGACATCCTTACCGGCGACCATCATCAGGTCAGAGAGCTCGTCAATGATAATGACCAGGTAGGGCATCTTTTGCGGCGGGTTGTCGTAATGCTCAAACTCGCCGGCGGCCTGCTTTTCGTTATAGGTCGAAATCTTACGGACGTTGAGGCGTTCGAATACCTTCAGGCGGCGCTCCATTTCGGACACGGCCCACTGCAGGGCGCTCGCGGCCTGCTTGGGCTCGGTCACCACGGGCACATAGAGATGCGGCAGACCGTTATAGCCCGCAAGCTCGACGCGCTTGGGGTCGACCATGATCAGGCGAACGTCCTCGGGAAGGGCGCGCATGAGCAAGGTCGTGATGATGGAATTGATCATCACCGACTTACCAGAACCGGTCGTACCGGCGATCAACAGGTGAGGCATCTTGGCGAGGTCGGCGACGACCGGCGTGCCCTCGGCGTCGCGGCCGATGGCAAGCTCGAGCGGACCGCCCTTCACATAGGGCAGCACGTCGCCCAGATTGACGTTCTGGCGCTTGCGGTTGGGAATCTCGATGCCCACGAGCGAGGTGCCGGGGATCGGGGCAAAGATACGAACCGACTGGGCGGCGAGCGAAAGCGCAATATCGTCCTCGAGGCTCGAAATCTTGCTCACGCGCTCGCCCTCGCCAGGTTGCAGCTTAAAGGTCGTCACCGTGGGGCCGGCGATCCAGCCGACCACGCGGGCACTGCGGCCAAACTCAAGCAAGGTGGATTGCAGTGACTCAGCGGTCTGCTCCAGCTCCTTATCCGAAGACGCGGCAGAAGCCGACTGCGGGTTGGCATGTAGGATTTCGAGCGGCGGAAGCTTGAGGCCGTCCTCTTCTTCGCCCTCGTTATCTGCGGCGCCGCCGTCCGCTCCCCCATCACGAGCCGCAGCCGATTCGACAGCACTCGTGGCAGGCGCATCGGCAACCTTGGGATGCTT
>CABQHR010000093.1 GCA_902463875.1 uncultured Collinsella sp. | reverse complement strand
TCGACGGCAAACTCACCAGCATGCTGTACCCGCGCTACAACCGCGACTACCTGCGCCTGAACTCCTATCTGCTGCGCGAGGACCACAAGCGCGCCGATGAGATGTTCGATTTGCTGCTGGGGCTCAATCTGCCCAAGATGCAGCGCGTCGACCTGGTCATTAAGGCCTTTAACTACTACGTTGGTCAGGAGGACCGCAAAAAGTCCAAGGAGCTCCTGCACGAGATCAGGGGCTTTGAGGGCGGTCAGGCCGAGGCGGTCGCACACGAATGCCAGCTGATGTATGACACGATGATCCTCAAGCGCCACAACGACATTCCCGAGCTGGAGCGCATGCTCGAGGAGGCCGGCGACGATAAGGTTAAGGGTTGCCGCCTGGAGTACCTGTTGGCCCTACAGTACAAGAACAAGGGCGACGAGGCCAAGTTTGCCGAGTACCTGGAAAAGTCGGGCCGGCACTCGATGGCCGTCAACGCGTAACGGACGGCTTGTGCTAGACTTCTAGTCTCACGGGGGCGTGGCGGAATTGGCATACGCAGGAGACTTAAAATCTCTCGCCGCAAGGATTGTGGGTTCGAGTCCCACCGCCCCTACCATGTATTGGTTACGGGCCCGTGTCCCCTGGGGATGCGGGCCCGTTTCTTTTGGATGCCGATACAGATGGTGAGTTGCGGTGGAATAGGGACTGTTTGGGGCCCGAAAGGGCGATTTTAGTCCGTATTTCACCGCAACTTATGAGGGGATGGTTAAAGGGCGTTGAGGCTGGGGGTCCAGCCGATGGTGGGGGTTGTGCCGTCGAGGGTCTCGTTGATGGTGGCGGCCATGCCGGCGAGTAGGCTGTTCTCGCTTACGGTGAGCGTCTTGTAGCCGCCGGCACGCATGAGCTCGCGGATCACCACGGCGCCGGCCAGAATCACGCCCGCGCGTTTGGGCTGTACACCCGGTAGCGTGGCGATGCCTTCCGCGTCCAACACAGACATGCGCTCGATAGCGGCCGAGACCTGCTCCAGCGACAGCTCGCATAGGTGCACAAAGCTCGAATCGTACGGTTCCAGCTCGTGAACCAGTGCCACGAGCGTGGTGACGGTGCCGCCCACGGCGACCAGGCGCTCTGCATGCTCAAAGTCGCTGGGCAGGCCCTCAAAATAGGCGGCGAACTGCTCGCCCGACCACGCAGCGGCGGCTGAAAGCTCGCCATCCGCGGGTGGCAGCGCCGAGAAAAACCGCTCCGTCACGCGGCGGCAACCGATGTCCAGTGAGCGCGTTCCCTCCAGCGCAAAGACGCCGCGCTCCGGCGCGTACACGCCAGTCGCGAGCTCCGTGGATCCGCCGCCCGAATCGGCAACAATGATGCGCTCGCCGGCAAAGTCGTGCGCCACGCCGAAAAACGTCAGGCGCGCCTCGACCTCGCCCGGAATCACCTGTGGCTCAAGCCCCAGATCGCGCAGGCCGTCCAACAGCAGCGCGGCATTGGACGCATCGCGCGCGGCACTCGTGCACGTGGTGCAGACGCACACGGCCCCAAAGGCACGGGCCTCGTCCACAAACATGCGGCACGCAGCGAGCACACGCTCGACAGCCGCCTCGCAAAAGCGGCCCGTCGCGTCCACGCCCTCGCCCAGGTCGGTAATCTCGGTATGCTTGGACGATTCCACAATCGCTCCGCCCTCGACCTGGGCCAACACCAGTCGCGACGACACCGTTCCCAGGTCGATCGCGGCCACCTTATAGCGTTTGCAATTTGTCATTGCGGGCTCCCCTCCGGGCGCTATTTGCCGTTGGACACGACCGTCTGACCCTCGACGCCGTTAAACCCAAACAGCATGTCGAGCGCCTGGATGTACCACGGCGCGTCCTTGCCGACTTCTTCGATTTCCTTGGCCACTTCGCTGGCCTTCTTGGCGTTTGAGGACTTTTTGCTCGACGACGAGTCCGAATCGTCGTCCAAGCCCAGCACGTCAATCTTCTTCTCGCCGGGCATCACCAGGCCCAGGTCCTCGGACGCCGCGTCCTTGATACCCTCCTCCGAGAGCAGCTTGTCGACGCTTTTTTGCAGCTCATCATTGTATTGCTGGCGAATCTCGACCTGCTTGGCCAAGATATCGCTCGAACGCTTTGCCACGTACAGATCGCGCACGGGAAAATACAGGCTCACGAGCACCAGCGCCACCACGATACCGATAAACAGCGGACGCAGAGAGCCATGCGTAAAGTCATAGATCACCTTGACCACCGCGTTGTCGTTGGCGTAGCGCATAAAGTCCGAGCCCGAAAGACGGCTCGAAGGTCTGCTCGATTTGTCGTGTGTCTGAGTCGAGGGACGCGACGCATGCGACGAACGTGCCGGGCGCACCGGTCCATCTGTCGAAGTATTCACTTGAGCATTGGGGCGCGAGGTACTTGCCGGGCGCTGCGTGGAGCGGTCGACGCCGGCGTAGGCGGACCCACCGAGCTGCACCGTGCGCGCACGGCGAGGCGACGGCTCGCGCGAACCGGCGGAATAGTACCTGTTGTCGTAAATCTGATCCATGTGCGCCTTGTGCGGTTGAGGTTTGTTTGCGCTAAGTCCTTTAGTTATAGCACGAGCACCCGCACCGCCTTCGCCAGCCTTTGCTCGACATAAAAAAGGCGCTGAGCCATATGGCCCAGCGCCCATGGCGCTTTGCAGCATCCAGCCAAGGCGGGGCGGAACCGAGTCAGCCTCCCCCTCGCCAAATTCGCCCGTTTAGCGAATGTTGTAGAACGCGGCCTTGCCGGCGTAGCGCGCGCTGCCCTCGAGCTCGTCCTCGATGCGGATGAGCTGGTTGTACTTGGCGATACGGTCGCTGCGGCACGGGGCGCCCGACTTGATCTGGCCGGCGTTGACGCCCACGACCAGGTCGGCAATCGTGGAATCCTCGGTCTCGCCGGAGCGGTGGCTCACGATGCAAGCATAGCCGGCCTCCTTGGCGGTCTCGATGGCCTCGAGCGACTCGGTGAGCGTGCCGATCTGGTTGACCTTGACCAGGATCGCGTTGGCGGCACCCAGCTCGATGCCCTTCTTAAGGCGCTCGGTGTTGGTGACGAACAGGTCGTCGCCCACCAGCTGCACCTTGTTGCCAATGCGACGGGTGAGCTCAACCCAGCCGTCCCAGTCCTCCTCGGCCATGCCGTCCTCGATGGAGATGATGGGATAGGTGTCGACGAGCTTCTCCCAGTAATCAACCATCTGGGCGCTCGTGTACTCCACGCCCTCGCCCTTGAGCTCGTACATGCCGGTCTCGGCGTTGTAGAACTCGGTCGAGGCCGGGTCCATGGCGTACATGAAGTCGACGCCGGGCTTAAAGCCGGCTTTCTCCACGGCCTTGGTGATGTACTCGAACGGCTCGGCATTGGTCTTGAGGTTGGGCGCAAAGCCGCCCTCGTCGCCCACGCCGCCGCCCAGGCCGGCCTCGTGCAGCACGCCCTTGAGGGTGTGGTAGACCTCGGCGCACCAACGCAGGCCCTCGGCAAAGCTCGGGGCGCCCACCGGCATGATCATGAACTCCTGGAAGTCGACGTTATTGTCGGCATGCACGCCGCCGTTGAGGATGTTCATCATGGGCGTGGGCAGCAGATGAGCGTTGACGCCGCCCAGGTACTGGTACAGCGACAGGCCCGCCGACTCGGCAGCGGCGCGGGCGACGGCCAGCGACACGCCCAGGATGGCGTTGGCACCGAGCTTGGTCTTGTTGGGGGTACCGTCCGCGGCGATCAGCGCGGCATCGACGGCGCGCTGATCGAAGGCGTCGAGGCCCACGACGGCGTTGGCGCACTCGTTATTGACGTGCTCGACGGCCTGAGAGACGCCCTTGCCCAGGTAGCGGCCCTTGTCGCCATCGCGCAGCTCGCAGGCCTCAAAGGCGCCGGTCGAAGCACCCGAAGGCACCATTGCGCGGCCAAAGCTGCCGTCCTCGAGCACGACCTCGACCTCGACGGTGGGATTGCCGCGGCTGTCGAGCACCTCGCGACCGTAGACGTCCAAAATATCGCTCATGTTGTCTTCCTCTCACTTAGAAACGGGTTGAATGCTTGGCGACCGGCTGACCGTGCACCGTCGGTGCGCCTCCGTAAGTTAGCCATGTCGCACTTTTTGCATTATGCCCTAAGTTAGCCGAGGGATACATATGAATTGGAGAAATCATTCTTTAGGGCCCTTGTTTTTACACCAGGCATTCATCTCTAGAGGTCCTCTCCATTAAAATCTCCAATCCGCATACCGTCTTTACCCGACTTGCGAATGTAAGAGCCAATAATGTGCTTTCACATCATGCAAAGTTCTGGATATCGTGCAAATCTAAGGGTCTGAAGTTCTGGATATCGTGCATAATCAGGTTATAAAAGTTCTGGATATCGTGCACGAGGTAGCCATGCTTAAACGAAAAGCCTATGACACACTACTAAAATGGAAGCATGAAAGCGCTGGTAAAACAGCACTTCTTATTGAAGGAGCCCGCCGCGTCGGCAAGAGCACGCTTGCCCGCACGTTTGGAGAAACCGAATACAAGTCCTGCCTTGTCATTGATTTCTTTCAAGCACCTGCCGAAGTTAAGCAATATTTTGAGGACTATCGCACTGACTTCGACTCGCTCTTCCTCTATCTCTCGGTTTTCTATAACGTCAAACTCTATGAGCACGAGACGCTTATCGTCTTTGACGAGGTCCAGATGTACCCGCAAGCACGCGGACTCATCAAGTATCTCATTGCAGACGGACGTTACGACTACATCGAAACTGGATCCCTGCTCAGCATCAAGCAGAACATTAAAGATATCGTCATCCCGTCCGAGGAAGAGTCTTTGGAACTTGAGCCCCTCGACTTTGAGGAGTTCCTCTGGGGCATGGACGAAAAGGGGCTGGCCGATCTCATTCGCATGAGCTTTAGCAAAATGAAGCCGCTCCCCGATGCCCTACATCGCAGAGCGCTCTCCCTTATGCGCGAATACATGCTCGTAGGCGGCATGCCTGAGCCGGTATCCATCTATGTTGAACAGCGCACTTTTGCGCCCGTCGACGCATCGAAACGCCGAATCGTCCAGCTCTATCGCAACGATATCTCTCGTTTTGCAACCGGTTATGAATTCAAAGTCGTCTCCGTACTCGATGGCATCCCGGATCAGCTCTCTAGGCACGAAAAGCGATTCAAGCTTTCCTCACTTGATAAAAACGCGCGCATGCGCACCTACGAAGAAGCCTTCTTTTGGCTGGCAGACGCGCGAATTGCCAATATCTGCTATGCCGCAAGCGAGCCGAGCGTGGGCCTTTCACTCAGCATGGAGCAAACAGCACTCAAGTGCTACATGGCAGACACCGGCCTGCTTGTAACGCTTGCCTTCTCTGATAACAACGATACCGATGAAGACGTTTACAGGGCCGTGCTTCGCGGCGACATCGGATTGAACGAAGGAATGCTTACCGAAAACTACGTTGCCCAATCTCTAAAGGCCAATGGACACAGGCTCTTCTTTTATTTCCAAAGCGGAAAGAAGGAGGGGGAGGAGCGCATGGAAATCGACTTCCTCGTTACCCGACCCTATGTCAATGCCGCCGGAAAGCCGCGCATCAGCCCCATCGAAGTTAAGTCGCCACGCAGATACGGAACCATCTCCCTCGACCGATTCCGCGCGCGCTTTAACAAGAAGATTGGGACGGCTTACGTGTTGCACCCTAAACAACTCGAGTGGGATGCCGAAGCGCAGCTGGCACATCTTCCGTTGTATATGGCCTTTTGCTTGTAGAGACCTCTCTGCGAATGGATGCCGTGAGAGACGCAGGTCTCACTCGCTTGCTTTTGCTTGGTCCCACAGGTCATTGAGTTGAGCGGTTGAGCAGACGGCGAGGTCATCGCCCGCCTCGCGCGCAGCAGCCTCCATCGCAGCCCAGCGACGGCGGAACTTGGCCGTGCTCGCGCGCAGAGCACTCTCGGCGTCTATGCCCTCCTTGCGCGCAACGTTGACCAGGGCAAAGAGCAGGTCGCCAAACTCCATCTCGCGCTCAGGCGAGCCGGGAGCCTCGGCCTCAAACTCGGCACGCTCCTCGGCGACCTCGTCCCACACGTCCTGGACCGTCTCCCACTCAAAGCCCACGGCCGCTGCCTTGCGCGACACCTTCTGCGCCTGCATCAGCGCCGGCAGATGCGTGGGCACGCCGTCGAGCAGGCCCTCGGGCGCAGCCTCGCCTGCCGCCACGGCCTTGTCCTTGGCGGCCTTCTCGGCAAGTTTGACCTCGTCCCAGATCTTGAGCACTTCGTCGGAGCTCTCGGCATCCGCATCGCCAAACACGTGCGGATGACGGCGAATGAGCTTGGCGTCGATATCGCGTGCCACGTCGGCAAGCGTAAACTCGCCGGCGTCCGCCGCAATCTGCGCATGCAGCACTACCTGCATGAGCACGTCGCCCAGCTCCTCGCGCAGATGCGCCGCGTCGCCCGCCTCGATGCAATCGAGCGCCTCATAGGCCTCCTCGATCATGTTCTTGCCAATGCTGCGGTGCGTCTGCTCGCGGTCCCACGGGCAGCCATCGGGCTGACGCAGACGCCAGATGGTCTGCACCAGATGCTGCAGCTCGACCGACGCGTCGACCAGCGTGGACAAATCGCGCGAGCCCTCGGCATTTTGCTGAGCCATATGCTGCGCCATGGTTATTCCTCCTCCAGGATCACGTGGCGGAACGCGCCGCCCTCGTAGATGCCATAGCTGTGCGTACCGTCCTTGGGAATACTCACACTGCCGGGATTGAAGAGCCACAGGCCCGGGTGCGCCTCGCTTGCCTCGTTAACCTTGATGTGCGTGTGGCCGTAGACGAGCGCGGAGCCCTCGGGCAGCGCGGGCGCGTGGTCGACGCTGTTGTGCATGCCGGCGCCAAAGACGTGGCCGTGTGTCAGGAACAGCTCGCGGCCGGCCTCGTCGAACAGCGTGGCGTAGTCGGCCATGACGGGGAAGTCGAGGACCATCTGGTCGACCTCAGCGTCGCAGTTGCCGCGCACCGCGATGATGCGGTCGGCCAGTGCGTTGAGCAGCG
>CABQHR010000092.1 GCA_902463875.1 uncultured Collinsella sp. | reverse complement strand
GGTTCAGTGCATTTGAGCTCGCCGGTAAAAATGCCATCGCCTTCGTGCTCCATTGGAATCAGGGTCTCGCCGACTTCATCGACCCAGGTGCGCAGGGTGAGTGTTGCCTGGTTGGGATCGGCATCCTCCAAAATCACCGAGAGTGAAACGGAAGTTCCGGTGGTCACAGCGCCAAACGGAGTGCGAAACTGCGGTAGGCGGCTGTTGTGAATCAATCTCATAGTACGATCCAGTTCTATACAGTCATGGCCAGCGGGCCATGGGCTTTACGCACAAGATGTAAGTATATCTGTTGTACACAGGGTGTATAAACAACATCCGTTTACCATCGGCGAACGGTTGTCCTAGAAAATCGTTTTACCACTACCTACAGAGAAGGGGCGCCCGGTTGGAGCGCCCCTTGCTTAGGGTTTGATGAGGTTTTGAATCGTCTGTATGCTAGCGGCGCTTGCGGGTGGCCGTTGCCTTGCGGACGGAGGTCTTCTTGGTCGGAGCCTTTTCCTCGGTCGAAGCGGCGGGGGAGACCGGTGCCTCCTTGGCGGGTTCGACCTTTGCCGTAGCCTTCGGAGCGGTCTTGACCTCAGCGGCCTTCGGTGCCGGCTTGGGCTTTACTGCGGGCTTGTCCTCGGCCTTAGCCTCTGCCTTGGGAGCAGCAGCCTTGGCCGTGGTCTTTTTGGCCGTCGTCGTAGTGCGCTTGCGCGTGGTGGTCTTGGCGGCCGGCTTTGCCTCGGCCTTGGGCTCGGCGGCTGCCTCCTCGACCTTGACGGCGGGCTTTGCGGCAGCCTTCGGAGCGGCCTTGGTCGCAGTAGCCTTAGCGGCCGCCTTGGGAGCAGCCTTCGTTGCAGTGGCCTTGGTAGCCGTCGCCTTCGTAGCTGTAGCCTTCTTGGTGGCTGTGGCCTTGGTTGTGGTCGTCTTCTTGGCAGCGGTCTTTGCCGGAGCCTTAGTGGCCGGCTTGGCCTCTGCGACCTCGGCCTTTACCTCGGGAGCAGCCTCGGCCTCGGCGACCTTCTTGGCAGCGGCGGTCGTGCGCTTGCGCGTGGTCGTTGCCTTGGCAGCCGTGGTTTTAGTCGCGGCGGCCTTGGTCGTCGTAACCTTCTTGGCGGTCGTCTTGCGGGCCGCGGTCTTCTTAGCTGCGGGCTTTGCATCAGGCTTGACCTCGACCTCTGCCTTGGGAGCAACCTCAGCCTTCACCTCAGGCTCGGCCTTTGCGGGCTCAGCCTCAACAGACTTCTCCTCGGCCTTGGGCTCCTCGGCGGCCACCGGCTCAGCAACAGCCTCAGGCTCGTCGACAACAGCCGCTGGCCTCTCAATCTCCGGATGCATAAAGAAGTACAGGTCCAGATACTTGTCGGCCGAGCGCGTCCAGCTAAAGTCCTGGCTCATGGCCTGCGTGACCAGCTGGTTCCAGGCATCGCGGTTGTCCCAGAACAGGCGTGCCGCGCGGAACACGGCGTCGCCCATCTCGTCGCCGTTAAAGTTACTAAACGAGAAGCCTGTGCCCTCGCCGGTAAACTCGTTATACGGGATCACGGTGTCCTTCAGACCACCGGTCTCGCGCACGATGGGCAGGGTGCCGTAGCGCATGGCGATGATCTGCGACAGGCCGCAGGGCTCAAACTTCGAAGGCATCAGGAACATGTCGGCGGCAGCATACATGCGCTGTGACAGCGCCGGATCGAACTCAATGCGTGCGGCCATGGTGCCGGGGTACTTGCCCTGGAAGTAGCGTAGACCGTCCTCGTAGTCGCGGTCGCCGGTGCCCAGCACCGCCACCTGCACGCCGCCGGCCAAAATGCGGTCGAGCGCGTACATGACCAGGTCCATGCCCTTCTGGCGCGTCAGGCGCGTGACCATTACCATGAGCGGACGATCGTCACGAACCTCGAGCCCCAGCTCCTCCTGCAGCTTGGCCTTGCACACGGCCTTGCCCGCGCGGTCGTCGACCGTGTAGTTGGCGGCAATGCGCTTGTCGGTCGCCGGGTCAAAGCCCGCGACGTCGATGCCATTCAAAATGCCCTGCAGCGCATAGGAGCGCTCGCGCAGCACGCCGTCCAGGCCCTCGCCAAACTCGGGCGTCTGGATCTCGCTGGCATAGGTGGGGCTCACCGTGGTGATGGCGTCGGCATAGCGCAGGGCGCCCAGCATGTAGTTGATGCTGCAGGCGTCGCAACGCAGCTGCGAAGCGGCCGCCGGAATGTGTGCCACACCCAGGATGTCCTCCATCACGGTGTCGCTAAACTGGCCCTGGAACGCCACGTTGTGGATCGAGAACACGGTCTTGACGCGGTCATACAGCGGCAGGCCCTGGTAAAACTCGCGCAAAAACACGGGCGCAAGTGCCGTCTGCCAGTCATTGCAGTGCAGGATGTCGCACTCAAAGCCGGCCGGCAGGTGCTGCAGGCTCTCGGTTATGGCCTTGGAGAAAAACGCAAAGCGCTCGCCGTCATCAAAGAAGCCGTACGGATAGTCGCGCGCAAAGTAGCGCTCGTTGTCGATGAACATATAGGTGACGCCGTCGTGCTCGAGCTTCTCGAGCCCGCAGTACTCATTGCGCCAGCCCAGGCTCACGTAAAAATCGGAGAAGTGCTCCATCTGTGCCTTGTACTCATCCTTGATGGTGGCGTACTTGGGCACCATCACGATAACTTCGGCGCCGGCGCGCACAAGCGCCGCAGGCAGCGAACCTGCCACGTCACCCAGGCCACCGGTCTTTACAAACGGTGCGCACTCGGCCGAGGCAAACACGATCTGCATCTTTTTGCTGGAATCAGCCATATTGTCTCCCATGTTGCAATTCGAGAATAGCCGCCTGGCGCTAACCGGGCGGCTATTCTACATGTTACGAGCGATGTTGCGGTGCCAACGTTAACGTACGATGGTGGTGTCGGAAGTTAACGGAGCCTTGCCCAGCACCAGGATGTTCTCGGGCGTGCCGCGAAGCTCGGTGTTGGTGGGGACCACGTTGTTCTTGTCCAGAATGGCGTTCTCGACGCGGGCGCCGCTCTTGATGATGCAGCTCTGGTTGATGATCGAGTTGGTCACCGAAGCGCCTTCCTCGACCACGACGCCGCGCGACAGGATCGAGTTGCGTACGGTGCCCTTGATGATGCAGCCGGCCGAGATGATCGAGTTGCACGCGTGGCTGCCGGTCGCATAGCGCGAAGGCGGTACGTCGTGAGCCTTGGTCAGGATCGGGCGCTCGGGGTCAAAGAGCTGGTCGGCTACGGTCTGGTCGAGCAGGTCCATGCTGCGGCGATACAGCGACTTTTCGCTAAACACGCCCACGACCTCGCCCTTGTACTCGTAGCTGCACACGTCGATGTTGCCAAAGTCGCCCTGGAGTGCCTCGAGCAGGTCCAGATAGTCGGCGGCCTGGTAGTGATCGATGATCTCGAGCAGCGTCTCGCGGTTGACGATGCAGCAGTCCATGGAGGCGTTGTCGCCGTACACGACGCCGGCGCTCACGCCCGTCAGGCGGCCATTCTCGTTAATCTCGAGCTTGGTCTCGTCATCGACGTTGCGCGTGGCCTTGCAGTACACCACGGTCATCTGGGCACCGGAGTTCTCGTGCGCCTCGATGATGGTGTTTAGGTCCATGTTAAAGATGATGTTGGTGCCCATCATCACGACATAGGGCTTCTCCGAGCGCTGGAACAGCGTCTTGTTGGAGATGATGTCGCGCAGCAAGAAACGCATGCCGCCCTTGGTGGTGCCATACGCGTTGCCGGGCACCATGAACAGGCCGCCCTTCTTGCGGTCCAGGCCCCAGTCCTTGCCCGAGCCCACGTGGTCGATCAGCGAGCGGTAGTTACCCGGCATGACGACGCCGACGGTCTTCCCGGCATGACAACGCCGACGGTCTTAATGCCGGCATTCATCATGTTGGACAGCGGGAAGTCGATCAGGCGGTAGCGGCCCAAAAACGGAACGGACGCGATGGGGCGGTCCTTGAGCAGCACGCTGCCGTAGGTCGAAGAGTAGTTAGCGGTGATATAACCGATGGCCTTGCGATTGATCATCGGATCATTCCCCCTTCCCGATAACGACGTCATTTCCAACGACGGCCGTATCCTTGGTGGTATCGACAGAGCCGAGCTTCACGCCCTCTTCGACCGTGGAGTTCTCGCCCAAAATAGCGCGGCAGATGTGCGCGCCGCTCTTAACGTGCGCACCCGGTAGCAGCACGGAGTCCTCGACCACGGCGCGCTCCTCGATGATGACATCGGTCGAAAGGATCGAGTGGCGAGCGGTGCCGTAGATCTTGCAGCCGTTGGAGACCAGGCAGTCGTCCAAGCGGCCGTCCGGGCCAATGTAGTGCGGCGGACGCGTGGTGATGTTGGACATGATGGGGAAGTTCTTATCAAACAGATCGAACTCGGGGTTGTTGCCCAGCAGGTCCATCGAGGTCTCGTGGAAGCTGGCGATGGTGCCGACGTCCTTCCAAAAGCCGTGGAACTCGTAGCTGTACAGGCGCTTGTTCTCGCCGAGCAGCTTGGGGATGATGTCCTTGCCAAAGTCGTGGCTCGAGCGCTGGTCCAGAGCGTCCTCCTCGAGCGCCTCAATCAGCACGTCGGCCGAGAAGATGTAGATGCCCATGGAAGCGAGGTTCGAATCGGGCTTCTCGGGCTTCTCGGTAAACTTGGTGATGCGACCGTCCTCGGGGTCGGTGGTCAGGATGCCAAAGCGGCTGGCCTCTTCCCAAGGCACGGGCATAACGCTCACCGTGAGGTCGGCGTTGTTCTCAATGTGCGTCTTGAGCATCTTGCGGTAGTCCATGCGATACAGGTGATCGCCCGAAAGAATCAGGACGTACTTAGGGTCGTTGGCCTTGATGTAGTCGAGGTTCTGCGTAATGGCGTCGGCCGTGCCCGCATACCATGCGCCACCGGTCTGCGTCTCGTACGGCGGCAGGATCGACACACCGCCGTCGCGGCTGTCCAGATCCCACGCCTCGCCGGAGCCCACGTAGGCATGCAGCAGGTAGGGACGGTACTGCGTCAGAACGCCCACCGTGTCGATGCCCGAGTTGGAGCAGTTGGACAGCGAAAAGTCGATAATGCGGAACTTGCCACCAAAGCTAACCGCCGGCTTGGCGATCTTTTGGGTGAGTGCCCCCAATCGGCTGCCCTGTCCTCCTGCGAGGAGCATCGCGATGCATTCTTTCTTACTCATCGATTTCTCCTTCTGTCATCGATGTTCCTAACCCATTAGCGACGGGCGCGGCGCACTGTCACGCCCGTCGAGTAATGCCGTGCGGCAAAGGGAGCTCGCGCGCCTTTACGCGTGCCAGATCTCGTCGCGGTACTCGCGAATTGTGCGGTCGCTCGAGAACCAGCCGGAGGAGGCGGTGTTGAGCAGGGCCTTGCGGTTCCAGGTCTCCTGGTCGCCGTAGCTGTTCGTGAGCTTCTCCCAGGCGTCGACGTAGCTGCGGAAGTCGGCCATGACCAGGTCGGGGTCGTTGTTGTTCATGAGCTCGTTGTAGATGCTTTCGAAGTTGCCCGAAAGGCCGGCAAACGTGTTGTCCTTGAGCTCGTCCATTACGCGGCCCAGACGCTCGCGGTCGCCGTTGAGGGTGTCCCACGCAAAGTAGTTGTTCGACGCCCAGAGCTGCTCGACCTCGGGAGCGGTCAGGCCAAAGATGGCCTCGTTCTCGCGGCCGGCCAGGTCAGCGATCTCGATGTTGGCGCCGTCGAGGGTGCCCAGCGTAATGGCGCCGTTCATCATGAGCTTCATGTTGGACGTGCCCGAGGCCTCCTTGCCGGCCGTGGAAATCTGCTCCGAGATCTCGGCGGCGGGGTAGATGAGCTGGGCGTTGCTCACGCGGAAGTTGGGGATAAAGCAGACCTTCATGACCTCGTTGACGCGGGCATCGTTGTTGATGACGTCGGCAACGGAGTTAATGAGGCGGATGGTCTCCTTGGCAAAGGTGTAGCTCGAGGCAGCCTTGCCGCTAAAGATGAAGGTCGTCGGCGTCACGTGGAAGTTGGGATCGGCGATGCGGCGGTTGTAGATGTCCATCACCTTCATGATGTTCATGAGCTGGCGCTTGTAGGCGTGGAAGCGCTTCACCTGAACATCGAAGACGGTGTTGGGGTCGATGACCAGACCGGTCTCGGCCTTAACGTAGGCGGCCAGGCGCTCCTTGTTGGCGCGCTTGGAGGCACCCACGGCCTTCAGGAACTCGGAGTCGTTCTGGAAACTTTTAAGCTTCTCCAGCTCAAAGGCGTCCTTGAGCCAGCCATCGCCAATGGCCTCGGTGACGAGCTTGGCGTAGGTGGGGTTGGCCTCGGCAAAGAAGCGACGGTGCGAGATGCCGTTGGTCTTGTTGTTGAACTTCTCGGGCGTGAGGGCATAGAAGTCCTTGAGCACGATGTTCTTGATGATGTCGGAGTGGATCTTTGCCACGCCGTTGACGCTGTGGCTGCAGATCACGGACAGGTTGGCCATGCGAATCTCGCCGTCCCACAGGATGGCGGTCTGGCGCAGACGCTCCTGCCAGCCCTCCTGCGTGGTGTCGAACGACTCGTGCCAACGACGGCTGATCTCGTCGATGATCTGGTACACGCGGGGGAGGAGCTTGGAGAACGTACCGATGGGCCACTTCTCCAGAGCCTCGGGCAGGATGGTGTGGTTGGTGTAGCTCACGACCTGCGTCACGATGTTCCAGGCGTCGTCCCACTCGAGCTTCTTCTCGTCGATGAGGATGCGCATGAGCTCGGGGCCGCACATGGCGGGGTGCGTGTCGTTGGTGTGGATGGCAACAAACTGCGGCAGCAGCTCCCAGTTCTCGCCGTGCTCCTTCTCAAAGGTGTCGAGCAGGCTGTAGATACCGGCCGAGACAAACAAGTACTCCTGCTTCAGGCGCAGCAGACGGCCGTGCTCGCCGGCGTCGTTGGGGTAGAGGATAGCGCTGATAGCCTCAGCCTCGGCGCGCTCGGCATCGGCCAGGGCGTAGTCGCCGCGGTTGAAGGCCTCCAGATCGAAGTGCTCCTCGACCGGCTCGGCGGCCCAGACGCGCAGCTTGTTGACGGTCTCGCCGGCATAGCCCACCACGGGGATGTCATA
>CABQHR010000091.1 GCA_902463875.1 uncultured Collinsella sp. | reverse complement strand
GTGCCGGCAAGCGGCTTTTCGCCGGGACGGGCCTTGGGACCAACGAGCGCGTGCGGTTGATAGAGCTCTTCGAGGAACTCGATCTCGGCGGGGGAGAGCGTTATGTCGAGCGCGGCCACGGCGTCGTCGACGCGCTCGGGCTTGGAGCAGCCCACGATGGGGGCCTCGACGCCACGTGCCCAGTGCCATGCCAGCGCAATCTGCGCCATCGGCACGTCATGATCGGCGGCAATCTTGGCCACGCGCTCAATGACGGGCATGTCGATGGCGCGATCATGGTCGTACTTGTTGGCCATGGTCGTGTCGGTGGTGCCACGTGTGCTCGAGCTTTCCCACGTGGGGCGGCAGAGGTGTCCCGAAGCCATGGGGCTGTATGGCGTAAGGGCCATGTCAAACTGGCGGCACACCGGGATCATCTCGCGCTCGTCCTCTCGGTACAGCAGGTTGTAGTGGCACTGCATGCTCGTAAAGGGCGTCCATCCGTGGTCGCACGCGATAATCTGCAGGTTGTGCAGCTGGTAGGCATACATGGCGCTGGCGCCGAGCGCGCGGACCTTGCCCTCGCGCACCAGATCGTCGAGCGCTTCCATGGTCTCCTCCATGGGCACGTCGTAATCGAAGCGGTGAATGATGTAGAGATCCAGGTAGTCGGTGCCCAGGCGCTTGAGCGAACCTTCGATCTCGCGCTTGATAGCTGCGGCGGAAAGGCCACCTTCATTAAAGTGGACCTTGCTGGCAAGGACGACATCTTCGCGAGCGATGCCCAGGTCGCGTAGTGCGGCGCCGATGTACTCCTCGCTCGTGCCAAAGCTGTAGCAGTTGGCGGTGTCGATGAAGTTCACGCCGGCGTCGATTGCGCGCTTGATGACGGCGCGGGTCTCATCGGGGCCGATGGTCCACTGATGGAAGTCGGGGCTGGGCTCGCCAAAGCTCATACCGCCCAGGCAGAGCTTGGAGATCTTGATATTGGAATGTCCGAGGGTGGTGTATTGCATAACGCTCTCCATCTTCTCTAGGGGATGGTTATAGCGTATTGCGGTGCGCTGGGAATGTATATTGCCTATAAAGACTAGCTGGATATACGAAATCCGAATGATAGACTGTGAGATGATAGAAGCGAATCTGGAGGCTGTAATGGAGCTGCGAACTCTACGCTATTTTTTGGCGGTGGCGCGCGAGGAGAACATGACCGAGGCGGCGAATGTGCTGCACGTGACGCAGCCCACGTTGTCGCGCCAGATTGCCGACTTGGAGCGCGAGCTGGGTGTCGAGTTGTTTGAGCGGACCAATCGATCATGCGTGCTCACGGGGGACGGCATGCGCCTGCGTCAGCGCGCCGAGGAAATTCTGGCGCTGGTGGAGCAGACCGAATCTGAGATGAGTGACCAGGAGCTTGGCATTGCCGGCAACATACGCATCGGCGCGGGAGAAACGCAGGCCATGCGCTATGTGCTGGATACGTTTGCTGCGCTGCACCGCGATTATCCCGCCGTGACGATTGAACTCTATACGGGTAATGCCGACGCTGCCGAGGAGCGCTTGGAGCGAGGCCTGCTGGACTTTGCCCTGCTGCTGGAGCCGGTCAACCTAGACAAATACGAGTGGATTCGCATGCCGCAGGTTGACCGCGTGGGCGTTGCCGTGGCGAGCGATGGGCCGTGGGGGTCGCTCGATGTGCTGACTCCTGCAGATATGGCTGTGATGCCGTTGTTGCTGAGTTCTCGCACATCGAACAAGGCAATCGATCTGGTGGCGTGGTCGGATGGGACGCTCGACCCCGAGGCGCTCAACGTGGTGGGGCATTTCGACCTGATTGGTAACGCGTCGCATCTCATCCGCTCGGGGGCGGCGTGCGCCATGGGTATCGATCATCTGCTGCAAGTTGATGTGAGTTCTGATATACGATTTGTACCGCTCGAGCCGGCTATCGAGATCGCGTCATTCCTGGTATGGAAAAAGTACCGCCTGCGTTCGCGTGCCTGCGAAGAGTTTCTGAATCGCTTAAAGCGCAAGGCATAATGCATGTGACAAAGGGACTGTCCCTTTGTCACATAGATTTGAAAGTTGATGTTGATGATTCTATCGCTGGCTCCCATGGAGGGGATTACCGGGCATGTGTTCCGTCGCGTGCATGCGGAGTGCTTCGGTGCGCTCGATTGTTATTACACGCCGTTTTTGCCTCCGCCACGGGTGGGCAACCGCTTTGGCGGCAAGGCGTTCAAAGAGGTCGATCCCGCCAATAACCAGGGGCTCAACGTGGTGCCTCAGCTGATGTCCAAGAACGCGGACGAGTTTGTGTGGGCGGCGCAGGTGCTCGCCGACATGGGTTACCGCGAGGTCAATCTCAACCTTGGCTGCCCCTCGGGCACGGTTGTCGCCAAGGGGAAGGGTTCGGGCTTTCTGCGCAACTTGGATGAGCTCGAGGTGTTCTTGAGCGACGTGTGCGAGCGCTCGCCATTGCCGGTGTCGGTCAAGACCAGGCTGGGGTTGGAAAGCGACGACGAATACGAGCGTGTGCTTGACCTCTATTGCCGCATGCCGCTGGCAGAGCTGATCGTGCATCCGCGCGTGCAAAAGGACCGCTATACGGGCTCGCCGCGCAAGGAGTTTTACGGCGAGACACTGGATCGGGCGCCGTTTCCCGTGGCCTACAACGGCGACATCTTTGATCTTGAGGACATGGATGAGCTGGTAGAGGCCTATCCCGGAACGCGCCACGTAATGTTGGGACGCGGCCTGCTTGCGAACCCCGCGCTGGCTCGCATGGTTGCCGGCGGCCCTGCTGCTACGGCAGCTGAGCTGCAGCGCTTCCACGACACACTGTTTGCGGCGTATGCAGAAGAGATTGGCGGCAACGCGGTCTTCCGCATGAAGGAGTGGTGGTTCTACGCCAAGTGCGCCTTCGCCGATCCCGCTAACGTTCACAAAATCGTGCGCAAGACCAAAAAGGTAGACGAATACCGCGCCGCCGTCGAGCGCGTCTTTCGTGAGCAGCCGCTCGCGCCCATAGCCCGCTTTTGCGGCTAAATGTAGTCGTTGGGGACGTTCTTAACCGACTAGCCATTCAAGAACGTCCCCAACGACTATGTTGTAAAAGCTGTACGTCAGCATCCAAAGATGTCAAAAAATGCCGACTTTGGGTGCTGACGTACATGTTTATGAGACAGTATTGTCTTTGCTATCTGACGGCTTGGACGGCAAGTGCGTCCAGCACACGCCCTGCGTCGGCGTTGATTAGAATGCTGCGATCGGCGATTTCTGCCGGAGCGACTGCCTCGCCAAAATTGACGCATGCGTACGTTGCTCGCTCGTTTTTGGCGGTCATCTGCCAAAACGGGTACTTGATGATGACGGGCGTGTTGCCGCCTACGCCGAGTTCCAAGAACAAAACGCGCATGTTGTTGTGGCGGCGCAGAAAATCCTGGTAACGGTCGGCAGAGGCATACCAGCCCTTATCCTGCACAAATGTGTCGTCGGCGCGCAGGTTCATCGTGAGCGGGGAGCCGCAATGGGGGCAACGGGGCACTAGCGCAGAAGGAATGCGCAGGTCTTCTTGGGCGGCGACCATGTAATGTACGAGCTCTTCGTTGTCCCAAGTTTCCTGACAGCAGGGCTTGCTGCACTGGAATAGACCATAATCGCCCTGCGTGTAAAAGAGTCGCTGTTTATCGAAACCGGCGCGTTGGAAGCAATGGTCTACGTTTGTGGTCAGCACAAAGTAATCTCGGTCGCGCAGCAGGCCCAAAAGCTGTTCGTAGATGGGCTTGGGTATGGGGTCATATCGGTTGCACATGATATAGCGGCTCCAAAATGCCCAGTATTCCTCGAGGGAGTCATAGGGGTAGAAACCGCCGGAGTACATGTCGGTAAAGCCGTAGCGTGCGGCGAAGTCGCCAAAGAGTTTCTCGAAGCGCTCTCCCGCGTAGGCGTAGCCAGCCGCGGTGGAAAGACCCGCGCCGGCGCCGATTACCACGGCATCAGATGCATCGAGTGCAGCTTGGAGCTTATCGATTTGTTTGGAGAAGGCTGCGGTAGATTGCCTCGTCAGACGCGAGAAAAACATTGAAGATCACCTTAAGGTCGGGGTCGTTATGGTCTAGATGATGACGAACGGTATCGATGGCTACACGCGCGGCAGCTTCCTGGGGATAGCCAAACACGCCGGTAGAGATGCAACAGAACGCGAGGGTGTCGAGTCCTTGGCACGTCGCTTCTTCCAGGCAGCTGGTGTAGCAGCGGCGTAGCAGCAATTCCTCGCGCGGGCCAGGCTTATGGCTGGGCACGATGGGGCCGACGGTGTGGAAAACGTAGCTGCTGGGCAGGTTGAACGCCGGTGTGACCTTGACACGCGCCGTTGGTTCCTCGTGCCCCTGCTCGTCCATGAGATTGGCGCACGCCAGACGTAGCTGCATGCCGGCGTAGGTGTGGATGGCGTTGTCGATGCAGCGATGTCCCGGCGCAAAGCAGCCGAGCATTTGGCTGTTGGCGGCATTGACGATGGCGTCGGCCTTAAGCAGTGTAATGTCGCCGCGCCAGATGGCAACGCGACCGCGGTAGGGGAGCGTGCCGGCATCGGTCGCTCCGCCGCGCTCAAGAAGGCGCTGCTGCAAGTAGGCGTCTTGAATGTCGAGCGTCTCGGCCGCAAACGCCTCGGGCGGGCGTACGTTCATAAGGGCTCTGAGCAAATCGCGTTGTTCGTTGGCTCCGGCAGGTACAGCAATGCTGCGCCCGTCTGGTCGCTCATCGAGCAATGCCTTGATAAGCCAAACACGGCGCTCTGCCTGATTCATGGCCGACCTCCTGTTCGATTGAGATGGTTTCATTCGACAGTAGTGTGCGGCCTAACTCGTTTCTTCAAAAGAAGGCACAAAAAGGTAAGCGCCGTGGAGCGATATGCCCCACGGCGTTCAATTTGCAGAAGCCCGCCGCTGTTAGGAGTTTCGCACGAGCTGCTGATAGTCGGTACCCCATTCCACAAGGGAATCGATGATGGGCATAAGGCTGTGGCCCAGCTCGCTGAGTGCGTATTCGGTGCGGATGGGTGTCTCGGGGATGACGGTGCGCGTGACGAGGCCCGCGGTATCCATTTCCTTAAGGTTGGACGAAAGCACCTTTTGGCTAATGCCGGGGATAGCGCGATGCAGCGCGTTGAAGCCCATGGGATGGTCTATGAGCTGTTGGATGATATAGATCTTCCACTTGTTGCCAAAGAGTTGAAAACACGTGGCAACAGGGCAGGGAGGCAGTTCTTCTTTGGTAAGCATGGAGACTCCTCAATCGTGTGGACAGCTTTCATTATCGCAGCCGCTGTCGTTTGCGGCTACTACTTACCTTTTGGTAACTGGCTAATAGATTGGTGCCTTCTTTTGGTCGTTGCGCGCTTTTTGCATGATGCATATAGACGCAAAGAGCGTCAAAAACTGGATGGCTTCGCCCGGCCATCCTCGACCGAAAGGAATTGCCATGTCCGAGAATCTTGAGAACGTCGCCGCTTTCGCCTCCTGCGGTACTGCCGATCCTGCGCCCGCTTGCGGCTCCGCCGACCCCAAGGCCGCTCCCGCTTGCGGTTCTGCCGATCCGGCTGCTGCTCCTGCCTGTGGCTCCGCTGATCCGGCTGCTGCTCCTGCCTGCGGCACCGCTTGCGGCGCTGCCGACGCTCAGTAAGCAATCGCTAGGAAGGGACTCGTAATGGATGCTCAGACTTGCCTCAAAAAGATGCAGCTTGCCGGGACGCTCTCTCTGGCAACCGTGGACGAAAGTGGCGCACCGCAAATTCGCTGCGTGAGCGCCGTCCATTACGAGCCCCGTGCTATCTACTTTCTCACGGCACGTGGCAAGGAGATGGCTCGTCAGCTTATGGCCGATGGGCGTGTTCAAACGCTCGTTCACACGCGGTTTAACGAGATGATCCGCATGTCCGGCGTTGCCGCTCCCGTCTCGGAGTCCGAGCAAGTTCACTGGCGCGATGTCATTTATGCCGAGCAACCGCATCTTGCCAACGTGTATCCCGGTGATACGCGCGAGATCAACATCATCTTTAAGGTTGAGAACATAGTGCTCGACTACTTTAACCTGGGAGTTCATCCCATCGAGCGCGCGGTCTTTACCTTGGACGAGAGCATGGCACCTGTGCCCGCCAAGGGCTTCTGCATCGATGCCGATGCGTGTATCGGTTGCGGCACCTGCCTTGAGCACTGCCCGCAGAAGTGCATCGAGCCGGGAGACTCATATCGCATAGAGCCCGAGCACTGCCTGCATTGCGGTGCCTGTGTCGAGAATTGCCCCGTCGGTGCCGTTGCGCGCCTGTAGCCCAAATACCGTCATCAGTTTCAACATCGACCAAGGGAGTCCCACGATGCAAAAGCCTGCGTTTGCCTTCCAATGGCATATTACGGATGAATGCGATCAGCGCTGCAAACATTGCTATATCTTTGCCAACGGTGCCTGCGCCGGTTTTAAGCGCATGCCGTGGGAGCAAATGGTCCAGGTCGTCGATCAGGCCCAGGCGCTTTGCGAGCGCATCGGTCGTCAGCCGTACTTTTACGTTACAGGTGGCGACCCCATTCTTCATCCCGATTTTTGGCGATTGGCCGAGCTCTTGCACGAGCGCGGTTTCATGTGGTGCGTGATGGGCAATCCGTTCCATCTGACCGACGAGGCCTGTGCCCGCATGAAAGAGTTGGGATGTCGCAAATACCAGCTCTCGCTTGATGGACTCGAGGCGACGCACGATTACTTCCGTAAACCCGGCTCGTTTGCCGAGACCATGCGTGCTATCGGTTGTCTTAAGCGCGCAGGTATCTGGGTTGCCGTCATGAACACGGTATCGAGCATGAATGCTGCCGAGTTGCCGCAGCTCATCGATCTGGTGGCAAGCCTCGAGGTCGACGTGTTCGCCTTTGGGCGCTACTGCCCCACGTCGGGCCAAAAGCGTGACGAGTTCCATTTGGAACCGCTGGAGTATCGCGATGTGCTGCTGGCCGCGCAGGAGCGCATGGAGTTCCATCAGGCGGCGGGCTGCAAGACGTTCTTCCAGCTCAAGGATCACCTGTGGACGCTGCTTTTGTGGGAGCAGGGTAAGTTCACCATTCCCGAGGACGCCAAGCCCGGCATGATCTATGACGGCTGCCACTGCGGTACGGG
>CABQHR010000090.1 GCA_902463875.1 uncultured Collinsella sp. | reverse complement strand
CAGGCGTTTTGTGCGGAGCCTCCGTGTTGAGCCTGGTACTGTCGCTCGTCATGCCTCCGATCTCGCAGGCCATTGCCAACGATGCCCAGACGGTTTCTGCCGAGGAAACTGTGATGGGGGGGGGTTCCTCAAGTGAGTCTACTGATGTAGACAACACCAACAACGGGGATACCAAAAAGCAGATTAGCGACGAGACCGAGGGCGACGAGACTGGCGACGATGCCCAGCTTGAGGGACAGTCCGAGGAAGAGCAGCAGAACGAGGGTACAACGACTTCGGATGACAAAACCGTTGTCGCGGCTGCGGAAGGTGAGCAAGCCGGAACGGCTGCTGTGAAAATTAACAATGAAGCTGAGCTTAGCCAGAAACTTCAGGGCGTTGCGGAAAATCAGTCCGGCAGTTTTCAATTGATGCAGGACCTAGACTGCAACGGCGAAATCTTTCTCAATAAGAAAGGTAGCAATATCACCCTTGATCTTAATGGCTACAAAATAAAGCACTCGAGCAATAATAAGCCGCTTTTCAGTGTGAGCAATAGTGCCGAGTTTACAATCACGGATTCTAATCCGGGTGTGGATGAGATCAAAGGCACTCAGCCGCTGCAGGATCAAGGCCAGACTTTTACTAGCGAAAATTATGGCAAAAATGGCAAGGTCGACGACTATGACAACGATGACATCCCGACCACGCTCACCTATTACGTAACCAAGTCGTCCGCTAGCGGTACGAGCACGGCGGAAACGCTTGAAACACATACGGTCAACATCAAGGGTGCAATTGTCTCAACTGCGTCCACGGGTTCCGCGTTGAGGCTCATTAACGTCTACAATCACGGCAAGTTTAACCTTCGGGGCGGTACGCTTACGCAGAAAAAGGACTGCAATGTCGGCAGCCTCATCTATGCCGAGAACGGCTCCACCGTCAATATGAGCGGTGGCTTCGTTTGCGGTGCAACCTCTAGGAGCCAAGGCGCAGGCATCGAACTCAAAGATGAAGGTACGACCCTTAATCTGACCGGTGGCGTGATCGCAGGCAACTACGCTCCCAATGGCGGCGGTGTGTACTCGAACGGCTCGAGCGTATCTATTTCGGAAAATGCGGTTATTTCGGGCAACGCGACATTCGATGGGGCAAGCGATTCCGCTGGCTATGGTGGTGGCATCATGGCCTCCGGTGGCAGCGTTACTGTTTCCGGTGGTTACATCACGAACAATAAAATGGCTAAATTCTGCGGCGAAGATGGCAATGGTGACCACGGCGGCGCTGGGCTTGCTGCCAATAACGGCGCCCATGTCACCATTTCTGGTGGCCAGATTACTGGCAACTATTCCGAGGAAGCTGGCGGCGGCGTTTACGTTACCGATGTGAATCGAAATGAACAGCCTCGTACGGGAATGGCATGGCTGAATATCACGGGAGGAATTATTGCCTCTAACGTAAGCTATCGATCTGAGGGTGCCGGCGTTCGCGTTGGCCAGATGGTCGACGCGATGATTAGCGGCACTACGAGCAAAGTCTACATTACAAACAACCACTGTATGTCTCGCTTTGACTGGGGCGGCGGCGGTATCTTTGTCCAGGGAAACTCGAATGCGGGTAAGGAATATACTGCTGGTAGATTATTTGTCTACAACTCCTATATAAGTAGTAATACCGCAGGCGGTTACGGCGGTGGCGTTGCAGTCTGCCCGACAGGCAAGACGTTGGTAACGAACACCGACGGCACGGCGATCTTTGGTAATTCGTCTGCCGGCGCTGATTATGATGGCGATAACCATGCTGAAAAAAATGCTTACAAACCAGGGGACAATTCCGGTAATGAAGGTGCGCCCCATCTTTCAGGTGGCGGTAGCGGTAAGAATCAAGATGAAGATGCATACAAGTCGGAGGTGTTCCGCAAGAACGGCCATGCCGATTTCTTCCTTGCGGCAAAGGACGGTCATACGGAACCGCTCGCAGCGGTAATCGGCAAGATGCTCGGCGGTGGAGACGCCCAGTATTCGGGGAGCAAAGAGCTTCAAGATGCCATCAAAATCCCCGCCAATGGCGGCGTGCAGATTTATAAGAGCATCGGTCTGACTTCGGGTGTTCAAGCCGGAAGCGATGAGGCGACGGCTGCGCAGAAAGCTGCTACAACCTTCATCACCGGCAACTATTCTTGGAACCATGGCGGCGGCATCATGTCGAATGGCGACCTGTATTTGGGTCAGCCTGAGGACACGTATGTCTACCCAAGCCTTAAATTGAAGGCGACCAAGGCACTGGTCAATTCGCTGACTAACCAGAACGAAGATCTCGCTGAGAATCAGTTCACCTTTACGGTCTACCGCAAGGATTCGGATGACCCTTTCTCTACTGGGACATTCAATCGTGACGCTTGCACCGAGGTTGGAACTGCAAATAATGATACAAGCGGCAGCATCACGTTTGACCTTGGTGAGCAGTTCTTGGCGAGTGGCACGACTGACAAGCTCACATACTACTTGGTCGAAGATGCTGGCGGGGACTCCGACATTGAGTACGATCCCGCTGTGTACAAGATTGAGGTGACAGTCGAGGATCACACGACTGTGCTCATGTCTGTTCCGACGCAAAGCAATCCGAACGTGACTAAAGACCTTAAGGTCCATAACTACACAATCACAAGTGTGAATGTGACCAAGAATCCCGGGGAGTCAGCTATCTCGCTGGGCACTGTGCAAGCAAGTACTGAGGGCTATTACTCGATTGCTGACTCCAATGGGGGAAAGACCTTCACCAACAAGTGCACTCCGTACACTTCCGCAGGCTCCTGGACTCCTAAGGCAACCAAGGTTGTTGAGGGTGGCGAGATGAAGGCGTTTACGCTCGAGTTTGCGGATAACCCGGACTTCACTGGTGCTAAGACGGTTAAGACGACGGCTGGCGGCGCCAAGTCTCAGACCCTGAACTTCGCCGAGATCGAGTACAAACTTAATCAGCTCGACAAGCTCGCGGCTGACTCCACTGGCCGCGGCGCAAGCAAAACCTTCACCTATTACGTCCGCGAACAGCAGCCGACCACGCCGTTCGTGAACTATAAGTACGACGAATCGGTCTACAAGATCACAGTCACGGCAACTGATCAGTCTGATAAGACGATCAAGTGCGATGTGACCTACACCAAGATCGTCGATGCCAAAGGTGGGGAGATCGCTGAGAATGACCAGAAACCGCTTAAATACGGCGAGGACACCAGCGCTGACCAAAGCCTTCCCACCTTCACCAACACCTACTCAACCTCTTTGCCCCTTTCTGGTATGTCGGGCGTCACTCTGACGTACCTTGCCGGCGCGGCGGTGCTTTGCGCTGCTGCAGCCTGGATGCACATTCGTCGCAAGGCGAATGCGAAGGGAGGCGAGAGTCGTGAATAAGAAAGTTTGTTCCTTCCCGATCTTGTTTGCGCTGCTTGCTCTCCTGATCGGCACCTGCGCGGTTGTGTTCCCCGCATCCGCGCAGGCCGCGCCGACCTCGACCGGTTCCATCACGGTGAGCGGCACCGTGGCGCGCAGCTACGACGCCTACCAGATCTTTAGCGCCAACGTCGTCGACGGCGACAGCGACGCCAAGATCGCCACCGACCTCGCCTGGGCAAGCGACGCCGCGCACGACGCCGTCCTGCCCGTGCTGCACAGCGCCGGCATGCCCAATTCCCAGACCACCGCGCAGGAAGCTGCCGAGTGGCTCAACACCGATTCCCACCTTACGAGTGCGCTGAGCGCACAGCTCGCTCGTTCCCTCCAGAGCTCTGGTGCCGAGTCTGTGGCCCTTAACGCGGGCACCGCGGCCGAGCTGTCCTGCGGCTACTGGCTCATCGTCGCCAAAGACGACGCCATCGCCCAAGGCGAGGCCGGCACCGCGCCGATCATGGCGCTGGTGGGCGGCAGCGCCGTTACCGTCAAGCCCAAGGCGGCGACCCCCAAGGTCGCCAAGCACGTGCTGGAGGACAGCACCGCCGCGTGGCAGAAGGCCGCCGACGCCACGGTCGCCGACGACCTGTACTGGCGCCTCTCCGCCACGGTCCCGGCGGGGCTCACGGCCTACGACACCTATACGGTGCGGTTCGTCGACACCATGAGCGCGGGGCTCGACCCCTCCAAGGTGGCCTCGAGCATGCGCGTGTACGTGGCGGCGGGGGCAGACGGCGGCTTTGACGCCGTCTCGACCGGCAAGGACGGACGCGCCGGCACCGAGCCCGCGAAGGGTTGGACCGACATCACGGCCCAGTGCAGGGTCTCGGTCGAAGGCAAAGCCTTCACCGTGCGCACCGGCGACCTGATCGCCGCGCTCGGCGGGGCCGACGCCTTCACCGCGGGCGCCCGCGTGGTCGCCGTGTACAACGCGCCGCTCAACAGCGCGTGCAACCACGGCATCGCGAAGGGCAACCCCAACGAGGTCTACCTGCGCTACCCGCGCTCTCCCTTTGCCGACCAGTCCGGCGACGCCGGCTTCACCCGCACGCCGAGCGATGACGCGACGGCCTACACCTGGGATCTCGCGCTCACCAAGCGCGGCAGCGACGGCGACAAGCCGCTTGCCGGGGCGGTCCTGAGTATTACCGACGACCGCGGCCGCACGCTGTCGGCCGACGGCACGTGGGATGCGGAGGGCAAGGCCACCGTCACCACGGGCGAGGACGGCCGCGTGACCGTCTCGGGCGTGGACTCGGGCAAGCTGGAGGTTCGCGAGCTCAAGGCGCCCAAGGGCTACACCGCCTTCGAGGGCACGCGATCCGTGACAGTCAGGGCCGAGGGCCTGGACGTCGACCAGGTGGCCGCCGCCAAGCCCAAACTCACCATCACGGCCGAGTCGCCCCTGCGCGCCGACAGCGCGGATGGGTCGACGGGCAGCCTGGAGGCGTCGCTCATCAACACGCCCACCGGCACACCCCCTAGCATTACCACCGGAGGCTTTATGCCCTCGACTGGCGATATGGCAATGTACGCCGCGGCCGCCGCAGCGGTCGCCGGAGCCGCGCTCATCGTGGCCGCGCTCCTGGTCAAGCGGGGAGGTGGCAGCCATAAAGAGTAGCTGGCAGCCCCACAGAGAGCGGGGCGAGACGTAGCGAAGTAGATGCTAAGACACAGACAGATGATGACCGATCGAATGAGAATCAAACGGAAAACGGAGGAAAAGAAGATGGGCATGAGCAAGAACATCGCACGCCTGGCAGTGACAGCAGGCCTCACAGCAGCGCTGAGCTTCGGCGGCGTCATGGCCCCGGTGACCATGGCGTTTGCTGATGGTACGCCGACGGTGTCCCAGAGCGGCAACGTGACGATCAAGGAGGAAATCTACACGGATACAGCCTTTAAGGGTATCCAGATTTTCAAGGCAACGGTCACACAGGATCAGAAGGAAGACGGCACCTGGAATGGGTCCAAGACGCTCTCTGATATCACTTGGGCATCGTCTGATGTTATGAATGTTGTGACTAGTGCATTTGCTGGCGTCGCGGGAGCTCCTGCTGCGAATGCAGGCGCTCAGGCTTGGGCCAAGTACATTAAAGATAATGCCGGTGAAAAAGTTGGCCAGACTGCCAAGGTTGACGCTGACTCCACGTTGGATAAGATCGCTGCCGCACTTGAGGACTCGACTCTAACCTGGAAAAACCCAAGCGATTCCAGCAAGGGAGACTTTAAGACTTTAGACGCCGGCTATTGGCTCTTTGTGACTGCAAATGTTGGTTCGACCACATCTAGCGATTCGGCCAACGGCAATACCGACGCCCATACCTCGCCAATTTTTGCCGTCGTTGGTGGCGAAGACGTGAATGTTGATTCTAAAAAGGATGTCCCCAACGTGACCAAGGCCGTTAAGGACGACAATAATGGCAGCTTTGTGGATTCGAGCAAAGTTGTTCCTGAGGGCTCTTCTCGAGATGTCTTTACGGCGCCCAATAGGGTTGCGGACTCTGCATCCGATCAGCTGGTTGAGTATCAGCTTGCAGGTACCGTGGCCAGCAACATCAATACTTATAATGAGTACAGCTATACCTTTACAGATGAGCTGCCTTCTACGATGGTGCCCGAACTTGACGGCAATGATCCCGTTGTCGAGGTCAAGATTGGCAATCAGGTTGTTCATCCTGATAGCTACAGCAAAGAGTATGCAGATGGCAAGCTTGTGGTTTCGTTCTCAAATCTGAAAAACGCCTATGCGAAAAACGAAGATGACACCAAGGGCGCACTCATTAACGTTGACGGCAAATCAAAGGTCTATGTGAACTATAAGGCGAGGCTTGACCCCACGAAGGTTAGCGCCGGCATGCTCGGCAAAGGTCAAAAGAACACCGTCACTCTGACCTACTCTAACAACCCGCATGCTGTCGGCACCGGCACCACCGTCGAGCACCCTGCCTACGATTACACCTACGGCATTGACGTCACCAAGGTTGGTAATGAGGAAACTCCTAAGAAGCTCTCTGGGGTTGTGTTTAAGCTTCAGGAAAAGAACGGCGACACTGTCGAGAATAAGTACATTGATGCTAACGGAGTAAAGCAGGCGAACGCCGAGGCTGCCAAGCTCACCACGAACGGAGAGGGCAAGATTAACGTTGTCGGTCTCGATGAGGGCACTTATGTCCTCACAGAGGTCACGCCCGCACCTGGCTACGATAACTCTCACGGCGACAAAGGCATCACGTTCACCATTAAGCGCGGCAGCCTTACTGAGAGCAACACTGAAGTGGTCAACCCTGAGCTTACAGTGGATGACGCAGACGATCAAAGTCTCGTTACTTCCGCCAACGCCACTAACGGCATGGTTCACCTCACCGTTACCGATAAGAAGGGCTCCAACCTCCCGCTCACCGGTCTCAACGGCGTGACCTTCACTTGGATCGCTGGTGGCGCGGTGCTGTGCATCGGCGTGGCGCACCTCATCCGCAGCCGTAAGCAGGCTGAGGAGTCCGAGCAGGAGTAGCGCTCGCTCACCCATCCCTTTGGCAGGTGGGATGTGATGGCCATGAGACTTGCGGACACTTTTCTCGTCTATCCACGTTCTTGCTTTGCCATTCTCTTTTCGGGGCAGACTCCGCACTGGAGTCTACCCCGTTTTTTTTGGGATAACGCGGCCAGCCTCCATCGTCCGATGCGGGCACGTTCGTCATCGCGTTTCTTGACTCGTATGAGGTTCGGTTTAAGGTCCGT
>CABQHR010000089.1 GCA_902463875.1 uncultured Collinsella sp. | reverse complement strand
CAGGCTGGCGGTTTTGTCATCGGCACGGGCGACCTGTCGGAGCTGGCGCTCGGCTGGGCTACCTATAACGGCGACCACATGAGCATGTATGCCGTCAATGCGAGCGTACCCAAGACGCTTGTGCGTCATCTGGTGCGCTATGCGGCTGATGTCTTTGGCGGGCGTATTGCCGAGGTCTTGCTCGATATCCTCGATACGCCGGTGTCTCCCGAGCTTCTGCCGCCCACGGGCGACGGCGAGATTGCGCAGAAGACTGAGGATCTGGTGGGTCCGTACGAGCTGCACGACTATTTCCTCTATTACCTGCTGCGCTTTGGCTTTGAGCCGGGCAAGATTTACCGCATGGCGCTCAAGAGCTTTGAAGGCGTCTACGACGAGGCCACCATCCACACGTGGCTGCGTACATTCTATCGTCGCTTCTTTGCCCAGCAGTTTAAGCGCAGCTGCCTGCCCGATGGTCCCAAGGTTGGCTCGGTGACGCTCAGCCCGCGCGGCGATTGGCGTATGCCGAGTGACGCCAGCTCGCGTCTGTGGCTTGCGCAGATCGACGCGCTCAATCCAGTTGACTAAGGTTGGCTAAATTGAACCAATACGGGGGTTGCAAGCGTTACACTTTTGCAATCTGATGGCCCGTATCGCGCGGCGCTCTTGTCGGAGCGCCGCGTTTTTCATATCGAAAGGTGGCACCATGCAGGCATCGCAGCGTCTCGACCGCTTTGGCGCGGAGGTCTTCGCCTCGCTCAACAACAAGCTTCTTGCGCTGAAGGCTCAGGGCAAGACCATTTACAACATGAGCGTGGGCACGCCCGACTTTAAACCGTACGACCACGTGGTCGAGGCGCTCACGCAAGCAGCCCAAGATCCCGAGATGTGGAAGTATGCCCTGCGCGACCTGCCCGAACTCAAACAAGCCGTGTGCGATTACTATGAGCGCCGCTTTGGCGTTTCGGGCATTACACCGTCCATGGTGCAGTCGTGCAACGGCACGCAGGAGGGCGTGGGTCATTTGGGCCTGGCCCTGCTCGATCCGGGTGACACCATTCTGGTTCCCGATCCGTGCTACCCGGTCTTTGAGGCGGGCGCCAAGATCGCCGATGCCAAGCTTGAGTACTATCCGCTGGTTGCCGAGCATAATTACCTGCCCTATGTGGCGGGCATCGATCCCGAGGTGGCCGATCGCGCCAAGTATATGATCGTGTCGCTGCCCGCCAACCCGGTGGGCTCGGTGGGCACGCCCGAGGTCTACGAGGAGATCATCGCCTTCGCCCGCGAGCACGATCTGCTCATCGTTCACGACAATGCATACTCCGATATCGTGTTTGACGGTGAGCCGGGCGGCAGCTTCTTGCAGTATCCCGGTGCGCTTGAGGTGGGTGTGGAGTTCTTCTCGCTCTCCAAGTCGTTTAACGTCACCGGTGCACGTATCGGCTTTTTGGTCGGCCGCGAGGACGTGGTCTCTGCCTTTGCCAAGCTGCGCGGCCAGATCGACTTTGGCATGTTCTTCCCGATCCAGAAGGCTGCTATTGCCTGCCTGAACGGTCCGCGCGATGAGGTCGAGGCGCAGCGTCTGAAGTACCAGGAGCGCCGTGATGCCCTGTGCGACGGTCTTGAGAACCTGGGCTGGGAGCGTCCCAACGCGCATGGCTCTATGTTTGTATGGGCCAAGCTTCCCGGTGGTCGCACCGATTCCATGGCGTTTTGCGAGGAGCTCATGGAGAAGGCCGGCGTTGTGGTGACGCCTGGCGCGAGCTTTGGTCCTTCGGGCGAGGGACACGTGCGCATGGCGCTGGTCCTGCCGCCCGATCAGATTGCTTTGGCTGTCGAGGCCATTCGCGAGGCGGGCCTGTATTAGAAAGCTATTTCGCCTCGTCAATAGCTCGAAACCGATTTCGTGCAGTTATTTTACGAATTCTGCAAACAATTTCGGTAAACGGTCGATTTTTGGCTGCGAATAGGAGCATAATCAAAGTCCCGATTGGATGTATTGGGATTACGGCAAGCCGCTCGGGTCGTTCCCGGGCGGCTTGCTTGTGGAGAGAGATGGGAGTTTCTAATGGTTAACGAGAAGAAGGTCGCTATTGTCGGCTGCGGTTTCGTCGGCTCGTCTTCGGCGTTTGCGCTGATGCAGAGTGGTCTGTTCTCCGAGATGGTCCTCATCGACGTGGACAAGAACCGCGCCGAGGGTGAGGCTCTGGATATCGCGCACGGCATGACGTTTGCCGAGCCGATGAAGATCTACGCCGGCGATTATTCCGATGTCGCCGACGCCGCCATGATCGTCGTCACCGCTGGCGCTGCCCAGAAGCCCGGTGAGACCCGCCTGGACCTTGTCAACAAGAACGTCAACATCTTTAAGTCCATTATCCCCGAGATTAAGAAGTCCGGCTTCGACGGCATTCTGCTGATCGTCTCCAACCCGGTCGATGTTCTGACCTACGCCGCCATCAAGATGTCCGGCCTGCCCGAGGGCCACGTCATCGGTTCCGGCACCGTGCTCGACACTGGCCGCCTGCAGCAGATGCTCGGCGCTCACGTCGAGGTCGACCCGCGCGATGTCCAAGCCTACGTCATGGGCGAGCACGGCGACTCCGAGTTCGTCGCTTGGTCCAGCGCCCAGGTTGCCGGCGTGCCGCTGAGCACCTTCTGCGAACTTCACGGCCATCTGGAGCACGAGGCTGCCGAGAAGCGTATCGCCGAGGACGTCAAGAACTCCGCCTACACCATCATCGAGAAGAAGCACGCCACCTACTACGGCGTTGCCATGGCCGTTAAGCGTATCTGCACTGCTGTCATGCGTGACGAGCAGACCGTTCTGCCCGTTTCCTCGCTCATGGTGGGCGAGTATGGCCTGTCCGATCTGGCCATCTCCATGCCGACGGTCGTCGGCCGCGATGGCGTCGTCTGCCGCGTCCCCGTGCCGCTGAACGAGTCCGAGCAGGGCGAGCTCACCGCTTCTGCCAAGGCTCTCAAGGACATCATCGACAGCGTCGATTTCTCCTGCTAAATCCAGCTCTTTTGGGCAACAGGCTACAATGAAGGCGTCCGGGCCCACACGGCCCGGGCGCCTTTTTGATGCAAAGTAACCTGACCCCAATGCACCATAGTTGATGGGAGGGCCATGTCGGATTCGCCTAATTTTTTGACCTATGCCCAGACGGCGTTTGATCCGTTTGAGGAACGGCCGTTCTGCGCGGTGGATAGCCTGGTCTTTGCGTGGTTGTCCTATTTGCGTTTGCCGGGTGATATGGCGGAGCTGACGAACTGGCAGGGCCTAGACGTACGCGAGCTGCTGCGTGCCGAGTGCTACCGGGACATGATTGGCGACTTGTGGGACCCAGAGGGGAGCAGGGCCTTGTTGGAGGCCGTGGCAGCAAGCCCTCGCTACCGTGGCGTGCACGTTTGCGGCTATCGTGCCGTGAGCGATGTGGTGGCGACGGAGCAGTTTGCAGCCATGACGTTTCGATTTCCGGCAGGATTTAGCTACCTTTCCTTCCGCGGGACCGACAGCACGATCGTGGGCTGGAAAGAGGACTTTAACATGGCGTTCCGGTGTCCCGTGCCGGCTCAGGAATCCGCGGCGCGTTATGTGGACGAGGCGGCGGATGCGATTTGCGGGCCGCTTTTGTGCGGAGGTCATTCCAAGGGTGGAAACCTTGCGGTGTACGGTGCGGCGATGTGCTCCGGTGTCGCCCGTGAGCGAATCGAACGGGTGTATTCCCATGATGGTCCGGGCTTCGTCGAGGAGTTTCTGAACGGCAACGCCTTTGCCGATCTTTCCGGCCGCATCGATAAGACGCTACCTCGGTCGTCGATCTTTGGCATGATGTTCGAGACGCAGGAGGACTATGCCATCGTCGAGAGCACGGAGTTCAGTCTGCTGCAACATAATCCCTTCAGCTGGGTCATTGACGGCTGCGACTTTGTGTATTGCGAGCGCCTGTCTGCCGGCGCCCGATACGTCGATAGCTCCATTCGCGAGATGCTGCTTGCAGTGTCACCTAGCGAGCGCGAGCGTTTTGTAGATGCGTTGTTCTCCGTGTTTGAGGCTACGGGTGCTGAGCGGTTTGCGGATATCGCTGGGAATCTGCGCGAGAGCCTGCCCGTGATGCTCCAGACTGCGCAAGGTTTCGACGAGGATACACGACGCTTTGTCTCGCAGACCATCGTGGCAATCCTTAAATGCGCGCTGCTGCCCAAACGACCCCAGATCGACATGTCCGCTGCCGGTAAGAGTCTGGCAGAACAGCTCGAGGCTTGGCAGTCCGAGCTCCTGCGCTAGCCATTGGTGCAAAGCAACCTGTCCCCGATGCACCAATCTTCGATGCGCTCGGGGAGGGCTCGACCGCTATACTGGTTCGTGCCGAAATCGATCTAGAACGGAATGCCGTATATGAAAATCAATCACGCGATTCTGCATATCCTGGACTTTGACTCTGCCGTCAACGTCATGAGCCAGCGCGAGCTCGATATCGAGAGTCGTACCGTGCGCAACTTTGTGACCACGCATCTGCGCCGCGCACGTACCTCGGCCGACAATAAACGCGCCACGTTTGCCGAGAACTCTGCGTTTGGCGGCGAGCTCAAGGGTTATTTCTTTGGCGAGCGCGAGTTCGTGGACCTGTCGCAGCAGATTGCGGAGTTTATCTCCTCCGAGCTCACCAAAGCCGAGAAAGCCGAGTCCACCGACGTGCTCGTGGCCGATTTTGACGACGATGAGGATGCCCGCTGGTTTGCCGTGATGCTGCTGGGCTCCAAGCAGGCTTTTATGCACGAAGTGGGCCGCGAGGAGGGGGAGGTGCGCAACGACATCGCGCGCCATTACGCTATTCTGCCAAACCCCTCGCAGAAGGTGCCGAGCTATGCCATCGTGCGCGCGAGCACCATGGAGATCGGCTACGTGGACAAGAAGCGCAAGATTGCCGGCGAGGACCGCATGCTTATCCCCGATGGCCTGCTGCAGTGCGACACGGGCGTATCGGGCAAGGAGGTCATCGATACCGTGACGCGTGTGGTCGAGGAAGTCGCCGAGGAGCACGGTGCCAATACGGCCGTAGCGCTCGCTAAGGTTAAGGCTGCCGTTGCCGAGAAGGTCGAGGATGACGAGGAGCTTCCGCCCTGGGATATCGTCGATGAGGTCTTTGAGGACGAACCGGTCATCAAAGAAAGCGTGCGCGCGGCGCTGACCGAGGAGAAGGTGCCCGAACGTGTGCCCGTGGAGCGCAAGCAGGTCGAGCGCGCGGCGGTGCGCAACCACAAGATTCGCACCGACACGGGTATCGAGATCAGCTTTCCGGCCGAGATGGGTTCGAACTCCGAGTACATCGAGTTTGTCAACGAGCCCAACGGCCTCATCTCCATCGAGCTCAAAAACATCGGCAGCATCGAGAATCGATAAGTTGTGTTACGCCTGCAGCGAGAAAGCGAAGGCCGAAGCTCCTTGGGGCCTCGGCCTTCTTGTTTAGGGCTGAATTGCCCCACAGGTTGAGCATACGTCAGCGAAAACGACCCAGAGCGAGCAAGGTGACGTGAAAGAGGAGGGCATTGACCTTCTGGTCATGCCCGACGATTGAACGTCAGATTGCCGCTCTGGGTCGTTTGCAGCGTCGGCTAGTTACGCGGTTTGGTAAAACCGCGTAACCCTACAGTTGACGTAGTCCCTCTTCGAGGCCGGTCTTGCTGTCGGTCTGGGCGTCGCGCATCTTGATGACGCGGGCGGGGACACCGGCCACGACGGCACCAGCGGGGACGTCCTCGACGCACACGGCACCGGCGGCAACGACAGCGCCCTTGCCTACGTGCACGCCTTCCAGGACCACGGCGTTGGCGCCGATCATGACATCGTCCTCGATGATGACGGGCGTGGCGCTGGCGGGCTCCACAACGCCTGCCAGTACGGTGCCGGCGCCGATGTGGCAGTTCTTGCCCACGGTTGCGCGGCCGCCCAGGACGGCGCCCATATCAATCATAGAGCCCTCGCCGATAACGGAGCCGATGTTGATGATGGCGCCCATCATGATGACGGCGCGGTCGCCGATCTCGACGCGGTCGCGGATGATCGCGCCCGGCTCAATGCGGGCGTTTATGCCCTTAAGGTCGAGCATGGGCACGGCGGAGTTGCGGCAGTCATTCTCGACGTCGTAGTAGTCGATGGAGTCGGCATTGGCATCGAGGATGGCCTTGAGCTCTTCCCAGTCGCCAAAGACGGTCTTACCACGACGGCCGCCGTAGACGTGCGCATCGCCCCAGGCAACCTTCATGCCGGGCTTCTCGCGCACATACAGCTTGACGGGCGTCTTTTTGGGCGCGGTGGCGATGTAATTGATGATCTCCTGGGCATCCATCTCGGCTGCGTTACTCATATGCTGTTTCTCCTTTGCGTGGATACGGTAGATAACTGGTTAGGCGAACATGACCTGGTCGAAGGTGTAGAAGCCAGGGTCGCGGACAACGAGCTTTTGAGCGGCGGCC
Source organism: uncultured Collinsella sp. (assembly GCA_902463875.1). Classification (GTDB taxonomy): domain Bacteria; phylum Actinomycetota; class Coriobacteriia; order Coriobacteriales; family Coriobacteriaceae; genus Collinsella. Next base: position 708 of record CABQHR010000089.1, on the reverse strand, counting down.
AGAGCGCCGTTGACAAAGATCTGGCGGCTCGTGGCGCGATGGCTAAGCGTGACCTCCTCATCCTGGCCAAAGAAGCTCACCTCGTGCACGCCGGCGACAGTGCCGCCGCGCAGTGAGTGCATGCCGATTTCCTTGGAATCGCGAGCGCCGCACATGCCCTCGCGACCGTAGACAGGATGATAGCCAGCCTCGGGCTCGGCCTCGACTACGGCGTCGAGCAGCAGCTTCGCGGTGCCGCTGGGGGCGTCGACCTTTTGGTTGTGGTGCGTCTCGACAATCTCGCAGTCAAAGCCGGGCAGTTCGCGCGTGGCCTGGGCAACCAGATGGCGCAGGGCGGCGATGCCGATAGAGTAGTTGCCCGAATGCATGACACGGGCATTCTGGCCCAGCTCGCGCAGGCGGTCCATCTGCTCAGGCGAATAACCCGTGGTGCCGGAAACGAGTGCCGCGCCCGTGCGCTCGACATAGGCGACAACGGCGTCAAAGGTCGCGACGTTCGAGAAGTCGATGATGACATCGGCGGCCGGTGCGCTCTCGAGCTCGGACAAGTCGAAGCCGATCTGAGCGACGATGTCAAAAACGGGCTCTCCAGCGGCGTTGACAATGCCTTCGGCGGTAGTGCGGATGAGCGAGCCCATGCGGCCCGTTCCCATAATGACGGTCTTAATCAAGCAGACCAGCTCCCTTCAGAGCATCGGTAAGTGCGGC
>CABQHR010000088.1 GCA_902463875.1 uncultured Collinsella sp. | reverse complement strand
TTGCCACCGTGCGCGACCTGGCCGACCGCAACCGCGACCTGTGCGACCAGATTGGCGAGGCGCGCCTGCGCAACGTGACGCCCGCGACGCTTTCGCGCGGCTTGTCCGACGCCGACACCTGTGCCGCCATCGGCAAGATGCAAAAGCGCACTGCCGCGTCCGTCATGCGCGAGATCCGCGGCGACCGCGACGCACTCGGCGTGGCCTACGCCCGCAAGCCCATCCAGGGCACCGTGCTGGGCATCGACATCGAGACCACCGGCCGTGCGCCTGAGCGCGGCTATATCATCAACGTGGGTTGGGAGATCATGGACCTCACGAGCGACGCCGTCCCGCACGACGCCGAAGCGCACTATTGCGGTCTGCCCGACATCTATCGCGGTGAGGATGTGCCGCTGTCGAATATCCACCACATCACCTGGGACGACATCGACGGCAAAACGCCCTTCCGCGAGAACAAAGAGCTGCAAAAGCAGCTGCTCAAGCTCATGAAGAAGTATCCGTACATGGCGCACAACGCTGCCTTTGAGGACAGCTGGTTCAAGATTCACCTGGACGGCTACGCCGAGGCGCGCCGTGCCGGCAAGATCATCGTCATCGACTCGCGCCAGATCTGCCGCAGCCTGGACGCCGACGTGCGCTCGCTCCCCCGCGAGTCCGCGCCCGCCGCGCTCGAAAACTGGGCCCGTCGACGCGGCACCCTCGCCGCCGACGCCAACGAGCAGCACCTGGGCCTCGACGACACCGACCTCATGCTCCGTACCGTCCAGGCCGAGTTCAACCTCAAGAACCTGTTTGCCAAGTAGGTTGCCAGGCAGAGGCGCCATCCGCGAGCAATATTTGCCGGACCATATCGCCCCGCGCAAAAGCGACACGCCGAGACGTCCTTCTCAAGCGACGCAATGCGGGCCGATATCCAAGTGGATATCGGCCCGTTTTTGCACGTCGCTAAGGTACCCTCGTTGGCATCGGCGGCCTTATCAGCACCAACCAGCGCCCTTAACCGCCTCTAGGGCCATTCGATAGCAAAATATTTCACGAATTATATTGACATATGAACATGCGCTCATATAATCGGAAGTAAGTTATATGAGCGCATGTTCATATGAAAGGATATTGCAATGAGCAGCCACGCTGATGAAACAAAGACTGGCATCGAGGCCACCGAGCCGATCGTCCCCACCACCTGCTCGCCCGAGGACCTTCCCGACGAGGAGCTTCTCTACGACCTTGCCGACCTGTTCAAGGTCTTCAGCGACACCACGCGCATCAAGATTCTCTATGCCCTCATGGGCCGCGAGCTCTGCGTGGCCGACATCGCCGAGGCGACCGCAACCTCGCAGTCGGCAGTATCGCACCAGCTGCGCACGCTTAAGCAGTCGCACCTGGTCAAGTTCCGCCGCGACGGCCGCAACATTCTCTACTCGCTCGCCGACGATCACGTCTACACCATGCTTAACCAGGGCATGAGTCATATCTGCGAATAGCAATCAACCACGGTATCAGCGCGGCCGGCACCCAGACCGCTAACACAGGGAAAGGAACCCACCATGAAAAAGCAGTTCAAGCTCGACGAGATCGATTGCGCCAACTGCGCGCGCGAGCTTCAGGACGAACTTGCCAAGCTCGAGGGCGTCAAGTCCGTTTCGGTCAACTTTATGACCCAGAAGCTGACGCTCGAGGCCGACGACGCCAAGTACGACGAGGTCCTGGACCGCGTCGTTGAATTCACCGCCGACGCCGAGCCAGACTGCGAAATCATTCTCTAACCCGCGCATACGTTGACCTGCAAGGCCGCGCTTGCCGCGGCCTTTGCTCGCGAAATTATATGAGCAAGTGTTCATACACTCAAATGGGAGGTTTGAATCATGGCCACCGCCGATCCCAAAAAGAAAAAGAAGAAGCGCAAGAAAAAAGAGTCGCTCGAGCATAAGCGCAACCGCATCCTGGTAGCGCTGGGCATTTTTGCCGTGGTGTACGCCCTCGATGAGCTCGGCACCCTCACCGCCGCATTCGGCACCCCGGGCGACATCTACGCCAGCTTTGTGCTGTTCCTCGTGCCGTTTTTGATTGCCGGCTACGACGTACTGCAAAAGGCATTCAATAACATCCGCCGCGGCAAGGCCTTCGACGAGAGCTTCCTCATGGCCGTCGCGACCATCGGCGCGTTTGCCATGGTGCTCTTCCCCGACACCGACCCGCACATGGCCGAAGGCGCCGCTGTCATGCTGTTCTACCAGGTCGGCGAGTTGTTCCAGGCATACGCCGTGGGCAAGAGCCGCAAGTCGATCAGTGCCATGATGGACATCGCGCCCGACTATGCTAACGTCGAGCAGCCCGACGGCACGCTCGAGCAGGTCTTCCCCGATGACATCGCCGTCGGCACCGTGATCGTGGTCAAGCCCGGCGAGCGCGTGCCTATCGACGGCATCATCGTCGAGGGCGAGACGCAGCTCGACACCGCCGCACTCACGGGCGAGTCAGTCCCCCGCCCCGCCAAGTCCGGCGACGATATCATCAGCGGCTGCATCAACATGACGGGCCTCATCCACGTGCGCACCACCAAGCCGTTTGGCGAATCCACCGTCGCGCGCGTCCTGGAACTCGTAGAGAATGCCAGCGAAAAGAAGGCGCGCACCGAGAACTTCATCACGCGCTTCGCCCGCGTCTACACGCCCGCCGTCACTGGCGCTGCCGCGGTGCTCGCGCTTGGCGGCGGCCTGGTGACTGGCGCTTGGTCCGATTGGATCCTGCGCGGCCTGACCTTCCTGGTCGTCAGCTGCCCGTGCGCCCTCGTGATCAGCGTACCGTTGAGTTTCTTTGGCGGCATCGGCGGCGCGTCCAAGCTGGGCGTTCTCATCAAGGGCTCCAACTACCTCGAGACGCTCGCCGACGTGGACACCGTCGTCTTCGACAAAACGGGCACCCTCACCAAAGGCACGTTCTCAGTCGTCGCGGTGCACCCCGAGGCTGGCCATACCGAACAATCGTTGCTTGAAGTCGCAGCCCTTGCTGAATCGTTCTCCGATCACCCCATCGCGCAGTCCGTGCGCGACGCCTACCAGGGCGAGGTCGACCCCAAGCGCGTGAGAGACTCCGCCAACGACGCGGGCCACGGCGTGACGGCAACCATCGACGGCAAGCACGTCGTCGTTGGCAACGCCAAGATGCTCGCCGCGGCCGGCGTTGAAGCACCGGACTGCGAGGTTGTCGGCACGATCCTCCACGTGCTCGTTGACGGCGTGTACGCCGGCCACATCGTGATTGCAGACACCGTTAAGGCCGATGCGGAGCAAACGATTCGCGACCTGCATGCCGCCGGTATCAACCGCACCGTCATGCTCACGGGCGACCGCGAGGAGGTTGCAGCGTCTGTGGCCAAGCAGCTCGGTCTCGATGAGTTCCATGCGCAGCTGCTGCCGGGCGACAAGGTCGAGCGCGTCGAGGCGCTGCTTTCGGCCGAGAACGGCAAGGGCAAGCTCGCTTTTGTCGGCGACGGTATCAACGACGCACCCGTGCTCACGCGAGCCGACGTCGGAATCGCCATGGGCGCCATGGGCTCGGACGCCGCGATTGAGGCCGCCGACGTCGTGCTCATGGACGACAAGCCGTCCAACATCGCCCGCGCAATCCGCGTGGCGCGCAAGACTATGTCGATTGTTTGGCAGAACATCATCTTTGCGCTGGGTATTAAGCTGCTGATTTTGGTGCTGGCAGCGCTGGGCATCGCCAATATGTGGCTTGCCGTCTTTGGCGACGTGGGCGTGGCGATCATCGCCATCCTGAACGCCATGCGCGCGATGGGTGTCAAGAACCTGTAGCTTGTACTCGGACGGTCCCGGCAGGGATGTCCCCTCCAAAACGTCCTCGGCAAATGTGGCCCCGTTGTCCTGCTCCTATGGAGCTATGGACAACGGGGCCACTTGCCTGCGGAATGTTTTGGAGGGGACATCCCTGCCGGGACCTGCGGTAACATCGCTGGCGGTTCTTGGGCATCGCTTGCTGGCGGGGTTCCTTGTCTGAGTTGGACTTAGTTGATGGGGCTACTGGTCCCGGTCGCTGTCTCGTCTCAGCATCGATCTTAGCTTCTCGAAGCTCTCCTCGCTCAGGCAGTGCTCCATGTGGCAGCCCTCTTGCGACGCGACCTCGGGCGTTACGCCTGCGTCCTCTAGCAGACCTACAAAAAAGCAGTGGCGCTCCCACATTTGACGGGCAACCTCAAGACCGCGTTCCGTCAGATGCACGTCGCGTTTGCCCATCTCCACGTAGCCGGTGCTCTCCAAGGCCGCCATGGCTTTAGAGACGCTTGCTTTGGTTACGCCCAAGTATTCGGCAACGTCGATCGAGCGCACGATGCCCTGACGTTCCGATAGAACGTAGATCGATTCGAGATAGTCTTCTCCGGATTCACGCAGGGCCATGGGCCGCCTTTCGCGATGGCTTCTAGTTAGCCTTTGGATACTTTTGCTTGATTTACTTTACCGCAAAAGTTGCCCATGTCTTACTACTTTGCCTAAAAGTTAGCCGTGTTTCACAAAACATGCGGGACGAAAACAAAATGGGGACGCCCCGCAAGGAGTGTCCCCAGCTGCCGGCAGAAAAGGAACGTCCCTAAGTGCCGGCCACAGCTACAGTAGCCCAAAGTGCTTGGCGGCGCTGTAAATGCCGTCGTCGTCTACGGCGGTCGTAACGTAGGTCGCCGCGGCCTTCACGGTATCCTGCGCGTTGCCCATGGCCACACTTGTGCCCACGGCCGAGAACATCGACAGGTCGTTCTCGCCGTCGCCAAAGGCGATCGCCTCGCTCGCGTCGATGCCCAAGCGCTCCAGCGTCGCCGCCACGCCCAGGTCCTTGCCGCCGTTAGCGGGAATAATGTCGCAGAACAGGTCGCACCAGCGCGTGGTGAGCGAATGCGACACCGCGTCGGTCACGATATGCTCGTCGGCAGGGTCCACAAAGGCGCAGAACTGGTAGACCGGCGCGTCAAAGGCGTGCTCAAACGGCTCCTCATGGTAGACAATCCCCGCGTTACTGCCAGCCGTCACCACGCGCTCGGACAGGCGGTTCACAAACGAATTCTCGCCCTGCATGCACAGCGAGTCGTAGCGCCCCTGCGCCACCTGGTCCACAATCGCCGCGACGTCGTCCGAATCGATCGGGCAGCTGCGGTAAACGCCCTTGGCATCAAAACAGTGCTGACCCGAAAGCGTGATGTACGCATCCCAGCCCAGGTCGAACAGCCAGTCCGGCATCTGGTAGGTCGGACGGCCCGTGGCGATCACGCACGCGATCCCCTGCTCGCGAAAGCTGTCGAGCACCTGCTGCGCCGACGCCGGAATCCGATGGGTCTTAAAGCTCAGCAGCGTACCGTCGATATCGAAAAACGCGGCCTTGATCATCCTCGCCTACTCCTCGCCCTCGAGCTTCTCGCTCGCCTCGAGCCACGCCATCTCCAACTCGTCCATGGCGGCGTGGGCCTCGTCGATCTTTGCCTGCTGCTCGCCCAGCGCCGTGTAGTTGGTGGGATCGACCTGGGCCATTGCTGCCTCGGCCTCCTCAACGCGGGCGCGCTGCGTCTCCATTTTGCGCTCGAGCGAGCTCACCTCGCGGCGAAGCTTCTGGCGTTCGGCGTTGGAAAGGCCATTGGGCTGGCCGCTCGACTTGGGCTTTTCGGCCGCAGCCGCCGCGGCACCGGTGTCAAACGTGCCGGTCTTGGCGCTCGGCGCACCCACGGGCTCGCCCTCGGCGGTAGCGTTGCACAGGCGCAGGTACTGGTCCACGCCGCCGGGCATATGCGTCAGGTGGCCGTCGAGCAGCGCCCACTGCTGGTCGGTCACGCGCTCCATCAAGAAGCGGTCGTGCGTCACCAGGATCAGCGTGCCGGGCCAGCCGTCGAGCAGGTCCTCGACAATCGCCAGCATATCGGTATCGAGGTCGTTGCCGGGCTCGTCCAGGATAAGCACGTTGGGCTCGTCCAGGATCGTCAGCAGCAGCGACAGGCGACGGCGCTGGCCGCCCGAAAGATCGCCGATGCGACTCCAGAGCTGCTGTGTCGTAAAGCCCAGGCGCTCGCAAAGTTTCTCGGGCGAAGTCTCCTTGCCGTCGATGACGTAGTACTTCTTATAGTTGCCGAGCACCTCGCGGATCGTGTCACCCATGTAGGGTTCGAGCTCCTCGAGCTGCTGCGACAGCACGCCAAAGCGCACCGTCTGGCCAATCTTCACGCGGCCGCGCGTGGGTTCAATCTTGCCCTGGATCACGTCGAGCAAAGTCGACTTGCCGGCGCCGTTCTCGCCCAAAAGACCATAGCGGTCGCCCGCACCAATGAGCCAGGTCACATCGGTGAGCACCTGCTTGGGCGCGCCATCGGTATCCGCATAGCCGGCATCCACGTCGACCACGTCGATGACCTGCTTGCCCAGGCGGCTCACGGCGAGGCGCTTGAGCTCCAGCTCGTCGCGCACGGGCGGCACGTCGGCAATGAGCTCGCGGGCGGCCTCGACGCGAAACTTGGGCTTGGTGGAGCGGGCCTGGGCGCCGCGGCTCAACCATGCAAGCTCCTTGCGTGCCATGTTGCGGCGGCGCTCCTCGGTGACGGCAGCCATGCGGTCGCGCTCCACACGCTGCAAGATGTATGCCGAGTAGCCGCCCTCGAAGGGATCGACCTGTCCGTCGTGGACCTCCCACATGCTGGTGCAGACCTCATCCAAGAACCAGCGATCGTGCGTGACTACGAGCATGGCGCCCTGACCGCGCTGCCAGCGTGCCTTAAGATGGCGCGCGAGCCAGTTGATGGTGCGCATGTCCAGGTGGTTGGTGGGCTCGTCGAGCATGAGCACGTCGTAGTCGCCGATCAGCAGGCGCGCGAGGTCCACGCGGCGGCGCTGGCCACCCGAAAGCTCGCCCACCGTACCCTCCCAGGGCACATCGCTAATGAGGCCGGCGAGAATCTGGCGCGTGCGGGGGCTCGACGCCCATTCGTACTCGGGCGTGTCGCCCACGACGGCATGATGCACGGTGTCGGTATCGATAAGCTGGTCCTTTTGGCCGAGCAGGCCGATCGTGGTACCGCGGCGATGCGTCACGCGGCCATCGTCGGGCTCCAACGTGCCAGCGAGCACGCTCAGCAGCGTCGACTTGCCGTCGCCGTTTTTGCCGACGATACCAATACGGTCGCCCTCGCCCACGCCGAGCGTCACGCTATCGAAAATATGCTTGGTGGGAA
>CABQHR010000087.1 GCA_902463875.1 uncultured Collinsella sp. | reverse complement strand
AGCTCGTCTAGATGGTCCATGACCTCGATCTGATAGCGGTCGACCGAGAGGATGTGCTGTTCGCCGGGGTAGGGGTAGGCGTCCTCACGCGTGGTCACGCTCGCCGGGTCGGTGTCAGCCGGCTCGTGGCCGATGGCGCCGATGTCGCGCTCTTCAACGAGCCACTTGATGGCGCCGAGGTCCCAGCCGGGGTAGTGGGGGCTGGCCGTCCTCGTCCTTGTTCTCGAGGTCGGCGAGCTTGGACCAGTCGGAGCGGAAGGCGACGAAAGCGTCCTCGGGAATGCGACCGTGCTCATCCTCCCAGGCTTTGAGGTCCTCGATGGTCAGGATAAAGTCGGGATTCGCGGCGCACTCCTCATGCTTGTCGATCACGCAGAGCGGATGCATAAACTCGATGGGTTCAATCTCTCCAAGGGAACGACCCTCGACATGGAAGTGGCGCGGCGCGTCGACGTGGGTGCCGTACTGCGAGGCGACCGAATACTGGAAGCAACGCATGGGCGCGAGCATGTCCTCGGGCGTGCCGGGCAGGTAGTCGAAGAGCTTGGTGGACTCAAATGGCTTAAAGCCAAACCAGTGCGGGGTGTCGCATGAGAGCGTGTGGGTGAGGTCGACCCAGCGATAATCGTTGCTTTTGAGCTGGGAGGCGAGGTTCCAAAGGTCGAGCGCGGGCATGGGCGGCTCCTTTCATCGGGCTTTTTGCTGATGTTAAAGCGGTGCCGTGACAGCTCGATTTCTGCTGCGTTACGATACGTTCTCGATTGCGATTCCACGATGTTTCGGCCGCGTGACCATTGTGTTTCGTCTTGCCGGGGTGCTGATGGCGAAAGGAGGGGCCGTGCAATACCGCGTTGACCCCAAAAGTGGTAACCGAATATCCGCTCTGGGTCTGGGCTGCATGAGATTTCCCGGTGCGCCGGGACGTCCGGATGCGAAGGCAGCCGATGCCATCATTTCCCGTGCGGTGGAGCAGGGGATTAATTATCTGGATACCGCGTATCTCTATCCCGGTAACGAGGTGTGCGTGGGCGCCTCACTTGAGCGCCTGGGTCTGCGCGACCGCGTGTTGCTCGCGACTAAGTTGCCGCACGCTTCGTGCAAATCTGCGGAGGATTTCGACCGCTTTTTTGACGAGCAGCTGCGCCGCCTGCGGACCGACCATATCGACTACTACCTCATGCACAACATCACCTCGTCCGTGCAATGGGAGCGTGTGGCGGCGTTGGGTATCGAGGACTGGATTGCACACCAAAAGGCTACGGGGCGCATTCGCCAGATCGGCTTTTCGTATCACGGCAGCGCGGCAGACTTCCTCACGATGCTCGACGCGTATGACTGGGACTTCTGCCAGATTCAGTACAACTACGCCGGCGAACGCTATCAGGCGGGAACGGCGGGGCTCTTGGCCGCTGCCGAGCGCGGGCTCGCGGTGTTTGTGATGGAGCCGCTGTTGGGCGGACGTCTGGCGGGCAAGCTGCCGCCGCGGGCCCGCGCCGTGCTCGATAGCGCGAACGATCCTCATCTGAATACGCCAGCTGCTTGGGGCCTCTCGTGGGTGTGGAATCATCCTCAAGTCACGATGCTGCTTTCGGGTATGACCGATACCGCGCAGGTGGACGAGAACGCGGCGCTGGCAAGTCGTGCGCTACCGGATTCGATGACGATGGAACAGCTCGATACCATCGCACGCGTGCTGACGGAGTTTGAGAAATCGAACCGTGTGCCCTGCACGGGGTGCGGCTACTGCATGCCGTGCCCCAAGGGTATCAACATCCCTGGTTGTTTTGCCGCCTACAACGCGAGCTATGCGCACAGCTGGTTTACGGGACTGTCGCAGTACTTTACGGCGAGTGCGGTGCGCACGAGCGAGCCCAAGCTGGTGAGCAATTGCATCAAGTGCGGTAAATGCGCGCGTCACTGCCCGCAGCATATCGATATCCCCGCGCGTCTCGATGACGTGCGCCGCCGCTTTCAGCCTGGCCCCGTGACGGCTGCGCTCAAAGCCTTCGGCAAAACGCGCTCCTGATGCCCCTTTTATAACTTGCGGTGGAATACTTCCTGTTTGCGGCAGAATAGGGGCCAAACAGGAACTATTTCACCGCAACTGATGAGGGGGAGCTGGAGATGCTGACGATTGGGTGCCATCTTTCGACGACGAAGGGCTATCGGGCGATGGGGGAGACGGCGTTGTCCATTGGTGCCAATACCTTTGCGTTCTTTACGCGCAACCCGCGCGGTGGCAAGGCAAAAGACCTTGACATGGATGACGTGGCGGCTCTGCGCGAGCTTATGGCGCAAAACGACTTTGGACCGCTGGTGGCGCATGCCCCGTATACCTATAACCCCTGCTCCGCTAAGGAGCGAGCGCGCGAGTTTGCCTTGGAGGCTATGGCGGAAGATTTGCAGCGTCTGGAAGCACTGCCCGGCAACTACTACAACTTCCATCCCGGTGCGCATGTGGGACAGGGGGCAGACGCCGGCATTCAGATGATTGTCGACACGCTGTGCCAGGTGATGTTTGAGGGACAGCAGACGACGGTATTGCTTGAGACCATGGCGGGCAAGGGCACCGAGGTGGGCCGTAGCTTTGAAGAACTGGCGCGCATTATCGAGGGCGTTGCCGCCAAGTGCCCAGAGCTGTCCGATAAGCTGGGCGTTTGTTTGGACACCTGCCATGTGAGCGATGCCGGCTACGACATCATCCATGATCTGGACGGCGTACTCGACGAGTTCGACCGCGTGGTGGGTATCGATCGCTTGCATGCCGTACACATCAACGATTCGAAGAACCCTTGTGGCGCCCATAAAGATCGCCACGAGTGCATCGGCAAGGGATACCTTGGCAGCGAAGAATTTGGTGGCGGTATGCAGGTTATGCAGAATATTGTATCGAATGGCCGTTTGCGTTCGCTGCCGTTTATTTTGGAGACTCCGAACGAACTTGCAGGTTATGCAGCTGAAATTAGACTATTAAGGTCGTTGCAGCAGTAATGACTGTCACAAAGTAGAGTATTCCATTCACGTTATGGGTTTGTTTCAACCAGTTTTCTCATTGCAGATTCGTAATTCCGGGTGCATAATAGCCAACAGTTTTTGCAGACCTCTGAATCAAACGAGGTCACCGGAAGGAGACTGATTATGAAGCTCAAGAAGCTTGGCGCATTTGCCGCCACGGGTGCTATGGCGCTCGCCCTTGCTCTGACGGGCTGCGGCTCGTCCAACGCCACCTCTGGTTCTGATGCCGGTTCCAGCAGCTCTGACGACGCTAAGGTCGAGAAGGTCGACGGCTCCAAGGAGTACGCACTCGTCAAGGACGGCACGCTGACCGTCGGCACCTCTGCCGAGTACGCCCCGTTTGAGTACAAGGACGACAACGGCGATTATCAGGGCTTTGACCTTGAGCTTATCAAGGCTATCGGCGACAAGCTGGGCCTGGATGTCGAGTACGTCAACAATGACTTTGACACGCTGGTTCCGGGCGTCGCTTCGGGTGCCAAGTATGACGTCTCCATCGCGGCTATCACTGACACGCCCGAGCGTGAGAAGGAAGTCACTTTCTCCGATTCCTACTACATGGACGATCAGGCCATCGTGACCAAGGTCGATAACGCCGACATCACGGCTGACAACTACAGCGAGAAGCTCAACAACGCCGACGCTACCATCATCGTCCAGTCTGGCTCGACCGCCGAGGCCTTTGCCCAGGAGAACTTCCCCAAGGCCAAGATCGTCCCCTACAAGGATGCTACCGAGTGCTTCAGCGCCTTGCAGTCCGATAAGGGTGACGCCGTAGTCACCAACCGCTCCGTTGCCAGCCAGCTGACCGCCGAGCAGTTCAACACCTGCCAGACCATCAAGCAGATTAGCACCGGCGAGGAGTACGCCATCGCCATCAACCAGGGCAATACCAAGCTCAAGGACGACATCAACCAGGCTATCAAGGACCTGACCGACGACGGTACCGTTGACGCCCTCATGGCTAAGTACAACATCAAGTAGAATAGTCACTTGATTGCAAGCGGGCCCTTTCCGTTTTGGCGGAGAGGGCCTTTGCGTTTCTTGAATGGGCGTCATCCCGCCCCGTTATGTCGGCAACTTAAACGTTAGGAGCCACCTTGTCTCGATTGAACCAAGGAGCCATGGGCAAGAGCCATCCACTGCCCTTGATGCTCCAAAAGCTGGCCTGTGCCCTGGCTGTGGCGCTCGCCCTGGTATGCGCGGGGGCCTGCGTGCCCTCGACCGCTCAGGCGCTTGAGACCGCAAAGATTACCGCCCGACCCAACACCGGTTCGGGCAGCGCTGTGGTCGGCGGCACCGAGACGCGCATTACCTGGGAGGTTCAGGCCGATACCGACGAGGAGCTGAGCGGTCTTTCGCTGACGTTTGTCGACGGCACGACGTTTGGTACCGACGACACGCGATTGACGATGCTCTCGGGCGAGGATCTCATGGATCGTACGCCCATGAAGCCCACGTGCAAGGCTAACGGCCAGACACTCAAGATCGACTTTGGCGAGACGGCGCCCGCCGGCGGCTATTTCCGCGTTGAGGTCTACGGCGTGACGTTTCCCGTCGAGGGCGGCGAAGAGGCCTTTAGCGGCACCTATACGCTCGCCGACGGTTCGACCAAGAAGATTTCCAAGATTCCTTCCGTCGAGATCAAGGGCGTGACGGCCTTCGATAACTTCCTGGCCGATCTTAAGGAGCAGCCGTGGGTCGAGGCCTGGAACTCCAATATGTTCCTGCGCCTGTTCTTGAACCCGGTCATTTTGGTCCAGAGTCTGCCGATCGTCTTTAAGGGCTTCCTCATGTCGCTCTCGATCGTGCTCGTGGCGTTTCCGCTGGCAATCCCCTTTGGCTTTGCCTTGTCGCTCATGCGCATCTCCAAGTCGCGCATCCTGCGTTGCCTTGCCGGCATCTATGTGAATATCATCCGCGGTACGCCGGCGTTCCTGCAGATTTACATTGCATTCTTTGGCCTGCCGCTGGCCGGCGTCAAGGTGGACGACTATGTCCTGGGCGTTATCGTCATGGCCATGAACTCGTCCGCCTACCTGTGCGAGATCTTCCGCGCCGGTATTCAGTCGATCCCCAAGGGCCAAAACGAGGCCGCGCGCTCGCTGGGCATGAACGCCTTCCAGACGCTACTCTACGTTATGATTCCGCAGACGTTCCGCAATGTTCTGCCTACGTTGACCAGTGAGTTCATCCTGCTTTACAAGGATACGTCGCTGCTCGCGGCCGTGGGCGTGGTCGAGATCGTCATGAACGCCCGTACCATCGTGGCTACGACGGGCTCCATTACGCCGTATGTGGTTGCCGCCCTGTTCTATCTGGTCATCACCCTGCCGCTCGCTCGCTTGGTGAGCGGCCTTGAGGCGAGGCTTTTGGGCACGGCCGAAACTAAGAAGAAGCGTCCCGCCAAGAGCGCCGGACAGGTCGTCGCGACGCCCGCCGATCACATCGCCGGTCTGTAAGGAGGTCCTATCATGAGCGAAACCAATAACTCGAACGAGGTCGTCGTCAGCATCAAGAACCTCCAGAAGGCCTTTGGCGATAACGTGGTCCTGCGCGATATCGATCTGGATGTGCACAAGGGCGAGGTCGTCGTAGTTCTGGGTCCCTCGGGCTCGGGTAAGTCGACGATGCTTCGCTGCATCAACCGTCTTGAGCATCCCACGAGTGGCTCGATTGTCGTTGAGGGTGTGGACGTGTGCGCCAAGGGCGTCGATCTTAACAAGGTGCGCACGCATCTGGGTATGGTGTTCCAGCAGTTCAATTTGTTCCCGCACCTCTCAGTCAAAAAGAACGTCATGCTCGCGCAGCAGAAGGTGCTCAAGCGCAGCAAGGAAGAGGCCGAGAAGATTGCCGTCGAGGAGCTGACCAAGGTCGGTCTTGCCGAGCGTATCGACTTTATGCCGAGCCAGCTCTCGGGCGGCCAGCAGCAGCGCGTTGCCATCGCCCGCGCCCTGTCGATGAACCCGCACGTCATGCTCTTTGACGAGGCCACCTCGGCGCTCGACCCCGAGCTCGTGCGCGACGTCCTGGGTGTCATGCGCGACCTGGCACGCGACGGCATGACCATGATCGTCGTGACGCACGAGATGGGCTTTGCCCGCGATGTCGCCGACCGCGTCGTCTTTATGGACGGCGGCGTCATTGTGGAAGAGGGTACGCCGAGCGAGGTCTTCGACCACCCCAAGAGCGAGCGCACCAAGGCGTTCTTGGGAAATATCTCGTAGCCGGTTGATGTAACTGCCGTTACAAAAGAGCGGGGGCTGGACTTGAATCCAGCCCCCGCTCTTTTGTAGGGATGGGGATGCGCTGTGATACAGGCTCTTTTGGAGGCCTGGTTTCGTTACGCGAGCTCGGCTCCGAGGGCCTTGCAGGCCGCCTCGCCCTCATCGTCGGGCGCATCGTAGCAAATGACGGAGTCCACGACGTTGACGCCGGCCTCGTCGGCGTCGGCCTTCCAGTTGTCCATCCACTCGCCCTCGGCCCACGAATAGGAGCCAAAGAGGACGACCTTCTTGTCGCCGAGGGTCTCCTTGACCTCGTCCCACATAGGCTGAAACTCGTCATACTCAAGCTCCTCGGAGCCCATGGCGGGGCAGCCGAAGGCGAAGGCATCATATTCGGCGGCCTTGTCGGCAGAGAAGTCGGCGCAGGGGATGACCTCAGTCTCGGCCCCCGCGGACGTGGCGCTTTCGGCGACGAGGTTTGCCATGGCCTCGGTATTGCCCGTGCCGCTCCAGTAGACGACGGCGATCTTGCTCATGTTTTGTCCTTTCGGTCGTGCGGCGCTTGCCGCGGCTTGTACGTTCTATCGGGTTGCCTGGGCAAGTTGCGCCAGGCTGCAGCCCTGCTGATAGATAAAAGTGAAGTATTGGGTGCAGGCACGGTAGGCATCAAACGTCGCAAGCGCCTGCTCGATATTTGCGTAGACCTTCCAGGCTCCAAAGGCCTTGTAGTTCTCGCCGCGCTGGACGATAAACTCGTGCACGTCGTCGTAGGGATATCCCAGGAAGTAACCTATTTCGTGCGGAAACTCGCAGGCGCAGTCTTTGCTGCAGCTAGCTTGCTGGGGTAGTGCGCATCGAGTTTGGCTGCAGGCGCATTCCGCGACGTTATTGCTCGCGAGCGTGATGCGTGATGCCAAATGCACAAGGCATGTCGAAAGGTCTCTCGTGTCGTAGCCTTCCGAGGCGAGCGCCGTTTGGGCGCGAGGGTCTGCGAAATAGGTGGCGAGGCTTTTGGCTCGGTACACGTACACGAGCGCTCCGCAGGGCCGCCAGACCAAAACACTCAGGTGGATGCCGAGCGGGTCAAGCTCGCGATTGCACTGGGCGATAACGTTGAGCAGGCGTGCTCGGCGTTCTGCGATGTTTTCGGTTGCGGACGAGCCGTCCCCGTGGGCGTAGGTGCCTGGATAGGTAAAGAGCGATGCCGGCTTGATGCCCGCGAGCGTTGGAGAGCAGTTGCGCACGACTGCTGCCTGAAACGTTGGGATGTCTATGGTTCGAGTCA
>CABQHR010000086.1 GCA_902463875.1 uncultured Collinsella sp. | reverse complement strand
CGTCAAACAGTTCCTGGCCGTGCCCGAAAACCTTGCCGTGCTGGAGCGCCTGCGTCAGGCGGGCCTGTCGCTCGAGGTCGACTTGGGCGCCGCGCACGCGCAAGCCGCGGCCGACGCCGGCGTGGCGGGCGAGCTCGCCGACGCACAGCCGCTCGCGGGCCTGACCTTCGTGCTCACCGGCACGCTCGTCAACCGCACTCGCGACGAGGCGGGCGCGGCGCTCAAGGTGCTCGGCGCCAAGGTTTCGGGTAGCGTGTCAAAGAAGACGAGCTATCTGGTCGCCGGCCCCAAAGCGGGCTCCAAGCTCACCAAAGCCGAGCAGTTGGGTGTGCCCGTACTGGACGAGGATGCGCTCGAGCAGATTCTCGCTACTGGTCAGGTGCCGGAGGCGTAATGGATATCGAGAATCTCAATTGCTCGCAGGTGGAAGGGCGCGCGAGGCAAGGCCAAGCACAGGCGAAAGAGCGCTTAATGATGCGAATTTGCGTTGCCGAGCGCGAGCGCGCGGCGGGTGCATCTCGCGATGCCTTTGAGGTGTTGACCGAGTTAGAGGCGAGGCTCGGTCTAGCCTAGAGAGACCGGCACCGTGATCTGCGTCACGTAGGTCGCCGGGTCGTCGCTGATGATGTCATCGATGAGGGCGATCTCGCGTGAGGGACCGGCGGGTGCCAGGCCGTGCTCGCGCATATAGCTGAGCAGCTGCTCGTAGCGTGGGGCTGCTTGCCCGTGCGTGCCGCGGAAGCTTATGGTCAGGCAGCGCGCGGCAGGTCGCGTCTCAACGTCGCCCAAGTAATCATCGGTGTCATCGAGCAGCAGAAAGACCTCGTCGTAGCCATCAAAGTCGCCGGCGGCCAGGCGTTCGGGCGCGATGCCCACACCTAGATTGCCCAGATAGGCAAAGGTTTCGTGCTGTCCCTGCTGAAGCTGGCGGATATGCCATCCCAGCGAATAGGCGTCGGTGGGATTGACGCGCTCGTGCAGTGCGGCGCAGCGAAGTTCGGGTTCCTCGATTTCGCTAATGGTGTCGAGATCAGCATTCAAAGCGCCATGAAGCAAGGCAAGCCGCTGGTCAATCTTGCGCGACATGCGCTCCAGCTCATGCCGCCTGTGCTCAATTAACTCCTGTTGCTTGGTCAGCTGCCGTTGCATCAAATCCATATCGCGCGTAGTGACAAACTCGCGAATCTGCGCCAGCGGCAGGTCGAGAACGCGCAGGTTGCCGATGGTGTTGAGGGTGGAGAGCTGCCGCGATCCGTAGTAGCGGTACCCACTCGCCGGATCGACATATGCCGGCTCCAATAGCCCCATCTGCTCGTAATGGCGCAGTGTGCCTACGCTCAAATTGAGCAGGCGCGCCACCTCGCCAATGCGGAGCAGGCCCTCGGTGTGTTCGCTTGGCATGTCGGTCACAGGACCGCTCCTTTCGGTAAAAACAGGGGAGAGGCGCTAGGCTTGCGTTGCCCCGCTACGCCACCAACTTGTCAAAAGCACCGCGGCGGTTGAGCACCGTAAACGCCACCACGCAAATGACCGCCGACAGAATGGACCCGCACGGCGAGGCGATGCCCATGGGAAACAACGTATCGGAATAGGCGTTCGACAGCAGCCACGCGCCCGGCACGCGAATGAGCGCCACGGCCAGCACGTTGTGTGCAAAGCCGATATAGCTCTTGCCGTACGCAGCGAAAAAGCCGCTAAAGCAAATATGGATGCCGGCGAAGATCGCGTCGAAAATATAGCTGCGCATATAGCCGGTGCCGGCTGCGACCACTGCGGCGTCCTTGGCAAAAAAGCCGAGAAACGCCGGTGCCACCAGCCACATCAGAACCGTGATCAGGCAGCCGTACACCACCGAGATGGTCATGGCGTCCTTGAGCACCTGACGCGCGCGGTCGCCCTTGCCTGCGCCGGCGTTTTGCGCCGTGAGCGCGCTGACGGTGGCGCCCATGGAACTCGGCACAATGAACAAAAAGCTGATCATCTTCTCGACCAGGCCCACGGCGGCGGCGTCGACCAGGCCGCGGTGGTTGGCGATGACGGTGATGAACATAAACGCCACCTGGATGCAGCCGTCCTGCACGGCCACGGGCACGCCGATCTTAAGAATGCTGCCGAGCACCTCGGGCTGGGGGCGCAGGTCGCTACGCTTAACGTGGATGTTCGTGCGACGGCTCTTGAGCCACACGAGCGCGAGGGCTACGCTCGCCGTCTGCGCGATGACCGTGCCGAGCGCCGCGCCCACGGGACCGAGCCCCATGTGGCCAATGAACAGAAAGTCGAGCGCGATGTTGATAACGCACGCCACGCCGATCACGTACATGGGCGAGCGCGAATCGCCCAGGCCGCGAAAGATGGCCGAGAGGATGTTGTATGCGGCGATGCACGGTATGCCGATAAAGCAGATGCGCAGGTAGGCGGCAGTGCCTTCGACGGCTTCGGCCGGCGTGCCGATGAGCGCCACGATCTGCGGGCACAGCGCGAGCAAGAGCGCGGCCAGCACCATCGAGACGCCCATAAAGAGCGTGATGGTGTTGCCGATGGCTGCCTCGGCACGGTCAAAGCGGCGCGAGCCCACGGCGTGGCCGACGATGACCGTTGTTCCCATGGCCAGGCCCACGAGCGTCACGGTAATGATATAGAGCGTCTGCGCGCCGTTGCCCACGGCGGTGATGCCGGCGGCGCCGCTAAACTGTCCCATCATGTACAGGTCGGCCATGCCGTAGAGCATCTGCAAAAAGTACGAGAGCATATAGGGCAGGGCAAAGACCGCGATGGTCTTGAGGACATTGCCGCGTGTGAGGTCGTGTTCCATGGGCAGGGCACTTTCTGGCTTGGTTCGTTTACGTACCAGTGTAGTGAAAACCCTATAACGATTGTAGAGTCAAGGTCCATGTTGCCGGTGGGGCGAAAAAATCGCGCCTTCAATCATTTCCATTTGAATGCGCCCGTGCGCCGCGCGGGCTTAGCGCCTGCGCCAGCCTTGTAGAAATCGATTTCGGAACACTTGACACTATCGCTCGGCGCGCAATAATACGTGCGTTTGCGAACAACGTTTGATGGGGGATGAACCTGCGTGCGCAATCTCAAGATCCTGTTTTCCTACTTGGGGGCATACCGTCGCGATGCCATACTCGGCGTGATGTTCGTCTCGGTCGAGACTGCGCTCGAGTTGTTTATCCCGGTCATCATGGCCAACATCATCGACGTGGGCGTGCCCACGGGCGACATCAACTACATGCTGCTACAGGGCGCATGCATGCTGGTATGCGCGGCGTTTTCGCTGGTGCTGGGCCTGGGTTATGCCCGCACGTCCGCTCGCGTGGCTTCGGGCCTGGGCGCTAACCTGCGCGAGGCCGAGTATCGCAAGATCCAGACGCTCGCCTTTGGCAACCTGGACAACTACGACGCCAGCTCGCTCGTCACCCGCATGACCACCGACATCACCGTCATCCAAAACGCCATCGGCAACGGCTTCCGTCCCATGGTGCGCGGACCGGTGACGCTCATCGTCGGTCTGGTCTATGCCCTGGTGCTGTCGCGCCCGCTCGCCACGGTCTTCGCGATCATCCTGCCCGTACTGGCGATCGTGCTGGGCGTTATCACCTACCGCGTGAGCCCGCTCTACCGCCAGCTGCAGACCTCGATGGACCACCTCAACGGCGTGGTGCAGGAGGACCTCACCGCCGTGCGCGCCGTCAAGGCGTATGTGCGCGCCGAGCACGAGGAGGCCAAGTTCGACACCGTCAATACCGAGCTCGCGCACACAGCGACGAAGACCTTTGGCAACGCCGTACTCAACCTGCCGGTGTTTCAGCTGTCTATGTATGTGGCCGCCATCTCCATCCTGTGGATCGGCGGGCGCATGATTATCGCCGGCGAGCTGGGCGTGGGCTCGCTCACGGGCTTTATGAGCTACGTGCTGCTGATCATGAACTCGCTCATGATGATCTCCAACGTGTTTTTGCTGCTCACGCGCGCGCTCGCCAGCGTGGAGCGCATTTCGCGCGTGATTGACGAGCAGTCGCTCATCCAGGCACCAGCGGCAGACGCGGCGGTGCGCGAGGTTGCCGACGGAAGCGTTGAGTTCCGCGACGTGTCGTTTAAGTACCGCGCGGATGCTGCCGAGGACGTGCTCGAGCATATCGACCTTCGTATTGAGCCGGGCTCCACGGTGGGCGTGCTTGGCGGCACGGGCTCGGGCAAGAGCTCGCTCGTGCAGCTCATCGCGCGCCTGTACGACGCGACCGAGGGCGCCGTGCTCGTTGGCGGGCGTGACGTGCGCGACTACGACCTGGTTGCCCTGCGCGATGCCGTGGGTATTGTGCTGCAAAAGAACGTGCTGTTTACGGGCACGGTGCGCGAGAACCTGCGGTGGGGCGCGCCCGATGCCACCGACGAGGAGCTGCTGCGTGCCTGCCGCGCGGCGTGCGTGGACGAGTTCCTGGACCGCATCGGCGGGCTGGATGGCGAGTTGGGCCAGGGCGGAGCCGGTGTTTCGGGCGGGCAGAAGCAGCGCCTGTGCATCGCGCGCACGCTGCTCAAGCATCCGCGCGTGCTCATTTTTGACGACTCCACCAGCGCGGTCGATATGGCGACCGACGCCAAGATTCGCGAGCACATCGCGCAGATTCCCGATACGACCGTGATCATCATCGCCCAGCGCATCGCGAGCGTGATGGATGCAGATCGCATTGTGGTGCTGGACGACGGCCGTGTCCATGGCGTGGGCACGCACGAGGAGCTGCTGGCGGGTGACAACATCTACCAGGAGATTTACGCCTCGCAGATGGAGTTCGCGGGGGATGCCGGCGACGCTGACGGCGCGGATGATCCATTTCCCTCCGTCACATGCGGATCAATTCGAGCCACGGAAGGAGGTGAGCGTCATGCCTAAGACATCCGCTCAGGCTCGTCCCGCCAATCTGACGCAGACGCTCCGCCGCCTGCTCAGCTATATGGGCCACGCCAAGTTCTCGCTGCTGGCGGTGGGCGTGCTCGCTTCTATCGCCGCCATCGCAAGCCTTGCCGGCACCTATATGGTGCGCCCCATCGTCAACGGCCTGGCTACAGGCGGGGAGGAGCTGCTCACCAAGCAGGTTCTCTTTACAGCTGCCATCTATGCCGCAGGCGTGCTCTCGGCCCTGGGCTACTCGCAGATCATGGTGCGCGCAGCCCAGCGCGTGGTGTCCGACATTCGCCGCGACCTGTTCGCGCATATCCAGACGCTGCCGCTCAGTTATTTTGACAGCACGCGCTCGGGCGACATCATGAGCTTCTTCACCAACGATGTCGACACGGTCTCCGAGGCGCTCAACAACAGCTTTGCCAACGTGATTCAGGCGACCATCCAGGTCATCGGCACCACGGCCATGCTCATCATCCTCAACTGGCAGCTCACGATTATCACGCTTGTGTGCGACGCGGCCATCGTGCTGTACGCGCGCTACTCGGGCGCGCGCTCTAAGCGTTTCTTTGCCGCCCAGCAGGCATCGCTTGGCGATTTGGACGGATACGTCGAGGAGATGGTCTCGGGCCAAAAGGTCATCAAGGTCTTTAACCACGAGCAGGCTAACGTTGCCGGTTTTGACGCACGTAACCAGGAGCTGCGCCGCACCGGTGGCGCCGCGCAGGCCTACGCCAACTCGATGGTGCCCATGACCGTGGTGATCGGGTATGCCAACTATGCGATCGTCGCGGTGGCGGGCGGCATGCTCTGCATCAAGGGGCTCGCCGACGTAGGCGCGCTTGCAAGCTATCTGGTCTTTGTGCGCCAGGCTGCCATGCCCATCAATCAGTTTACGCAGCTGGGCAATTTCTTACTCAATGCGTTGGCCGGCGCCGAGCGCCTGTTTGCCGCCATGGATCTTGAGCCCGAGGTGGACGAGGGCTGCGTGGAGCTGGTGCAGACGGGCGAGTCCGCGTGGGCGTGGAAGATTCCCGAGGGCCGTGGCGTGGGCACGTACGGACATCTGCACGACGTGGCCTCGGTCGACGATGCGGGTCGAGCGGTGGCGGCCGACGGCACCGAGCTTGCCACCGGGT
This sequence comes from uncultured Collinsella sp., assembly GCA_902463875.1. Classification (GTDB taxonomy): domain Bacteria; phylum Actinomycetota; class Coriobacteriia; order Coriobacteriales; family Coriobacteriaceae; genus Collinsella. Next base: position 1,536 of record CABQHR010000086.1, on the reverse strand, counting down.
TGGTGCCGCTTGCTGGCGACGTGCGCTTTCATGCCGTGGACTTTTCCTACGTGCCGGGCACGCGTGTGCTCACAGACCTCAACTTGTTTGCCAAGCCGGGGCAAAAGATCGCTTTTGTGGGCTCGACGGGCGCCGGAAAGACGACCATCACCAATCTCATCAACCGCTTCTACGAGGTCGATGACGGCGAGATCACGTACGACGGCATCGACGTCAAGCACATTGCCAAGGCCAGCCTGCGCGGATCGCTCGGCATTGTGCTGCAGGACACGCACCTGTTTAGCGGCACCATTGCGCAGAACATCCGCTTTGGCAAGCTCGACGCGACCGACGAGGAGGTGCGCGCCGCCGCCGAGGCCGCCTGCGCTGACTCGTTTATCCGCCGCCTGCCGCAAGGCTACGACACGCCGGTCACGGCCGACGGCGCCAATCTGTCACAGGGCCAGCGCCAGCTGCTCGCCATCGCGCGCGTGGCCGTTGCCGATCCGCCGGTGCTTATCCTGGACGAGGCGACAAGCTCCATCGACACGCGCACCGAAAAGCTCATCGAGCGCGGCATGGACCGCATCATGCGCGGACGCACCACGTTTATGATCGCGCACCGCCTGTCCACCGTCCGCGACGCCGATGCCATCATGGTCCTCGAACACGGCCGCATCATCGAGCGCGGCACCCACGAAGAGCTGCTCGCCCAGCACGGCGAGTACTGGCAACTGGCGCATGGCTTAAAGGAGCTAGATTAACCCGTTCGAGTGCGGCGTTTTGGCTCTCCATACTCCTCACCCCGTCTCAAACCGTCCCAACATTCGACGTTTTTCTCGATTTTGAGAAAAAGCATCGAATGTTGGGACGGTTTTTCTGCTGCTCGATCGGGTGGAATCGCTAACTTGCATGCGAAGGTGTGCGAATCCGCGAGCAGGGGAATAAGGTTGGTTATCCGACCCATTGGAGGGCTCATGGACCTGCCGATCGTCCTGTCCCATAAGACTGCCTGGCTGTACCACAACGTGGCGCGCCCATCTGAGCCGCTTTCGCGAGCAAGCAGTCTATACGATGAGGACTCGATTGCCAATGAGGCGCAGTCGACCGCGGACCTGCCCAAACTGGGGTTAGATGCCAAGGGACTGAGAATATCTACGGCGGTCGAGATTGTTGCTGACTACCTGGTCTCACTTGGCATTCCGCATGAGGAGCTCGATCGTATCGACACGCTGGTCAGCTTTGATTTTGAACGCTCTCGGCCGGCGGGTCTCCGACGCCATGTGTTTGGGGCGCCCATACCTTCGGAGCATCTTATCGAGGCGGCAGAGGGTCTCTTGGTGGTTGATGAGGCCATGTGCTTCGTCCAGGCGGGTTCGTGGATGAGTGAACCCGAACAGCTGGAATATGGGTATGAAATCTGCGCCCGATACCATTTGAATCATTTGTCGTCAGGCGATTATATCGAGATGGGGCAGAGGTATACCGTTGCCGACTTGATCGCTTATTGCGATGAGAACCGATCTCGTCAGGGGGCTACACGTGCGGCTGCCGTGC
>CABQHR010000085.1 GCA_902463875.1 uncultured Collinsella sp. | reverse complement strand
CCTACCGCGAACTCATCCGCAACATATCGACCAAGACGCGCCCCGAGGGCGGCGCACTCAACCTTATCCTGGATCGTTGGGTTGCCTCGTGTGCCGATGCCGACGAGTCGGCCATCAATGCCCAGCTCGCTCCGCTCGAGGAGATGGTCCACGGCTTCGATTTCACCCGTATGCTCCGTCGCTATCGTACGGCCGTCGCAGAGGGAGACGAAGAGGCCATGAGCCGCGTGACTAAATGGATTCGCGGCGAGTATCGCACCAAGAGCGAGGCGCGCGCCGAGCTAGGCTCCTCGACCATCATCAGCGACGACGACTGGTACGACTACGTCAAGCTCATCGCACGCTTTTTGGTCTGCAGCGGCTACAAGGGCATGCTGGTGCTCATCGACGAACTTGTAAACCTGTACAAGATTCCCAACGCCATCACGCGCCAGTACAACTACGAGAAGATCCTGACCATGTACAACGACACGCTGCAAGGCAAGGCGCAGTACTTGGGCATGATTATGGGCGGCACGCCGACCTCTATCGAGGACCGCCGCCGCGGCGTGTTTTCCTACGAGGCCCTGCGTAGCCGCCTCGCCCAGGGCCGTTTTGCGCGCGAAGACCTCAAAGACATGCTCGCGCCCATCATCCGCCTGCAGCCGCTCACCTACGAGGAGCTGCTGGTGCTCATCGAAAAGCTCATGCAGATCCATGCCGGCTACTTTGGCTGGACGCCCACGCTTACCGAGAACGACTTGGTGGACTTCCTCAAGATTGAGTTTGGTCGCGTGGGGGCCGACACGCATCTGACGCCCCGCGAGGTCATCCGCGACTTTATCGAACTGCTCGATATCCTGTGTCAAAACCCCGATGCCAACGTGGCTGAGTTACTGCAAAGCGTCGGTGGCGACGCGCTAGCGCCGGCAGCCGCAACAGGCGACACCGGCACCGCAGGCGGCGACCGCAACTTCGCCGAGTTCACCATCTAACCTGCCAAAAAGGGACAGGTTTATTTTGGTAGGTTTTATCTGAGCAAACGCCGATATTGCAAGATATCGAGCCGTTGCCCGTTGCGTTAATCAGCCCGTTGATGAGAGGAGGCTCCATGAACGCTTTTGACCGATATGCTCCGTTTATCCAAGACTTCATCTACTCCCACGATTGGGAGAGTCTGCACTCCATCCAGGTTGCGGCAGCAGATGCCATCTTTAACACGCAAGACAATGTGCTCTTGACGGCATCCACGGCTTCCGGCAAAACCGAGGCAGCCTTCTTTCCCATCCTGACCGAGTTTTGGGAGAATCCGCCCGCGAGCGTGGGCGCCCTCTACATCGGCCCCCTCAAAGCACTCATCAACGACCAGTTCGTTCGCCTCAACGATCTGTGCGAAGAGGCCGATATCCCCGTCTGGCACTGGCATGGCGATGTCTCGCAGTCGCACAAGGCAAAGCTCATCAAAAAGCCGAGTGGCATCTTACAGATTACGCCCGAATCACTCGAGGCACTCCTGATCCACAAGCACATGGCAATCCCGCGTATGTTCTGCGACCTGCGCTATGTGGTCATCGACGAGGTCCACTCGCTCATGCGCGGCGACCGCGGCGGGCAGACACTCTGCCTTATCGAACGCCTCTCGCGCATGGCGGGCGTTCAGCCCCGCCGCATTGGCCTTTCGGCCACCATCGGGGACCCGGAACGCACGGGTGCCTTCCTGTCGCAGGGGACGGGACGCGACTGCGTCATCCCCCGCTTTGAGGAGCCGCGCCGCGTGTGGCGTATCTCCATGGAGCACTTCTACAACTCAGGTCCCCAGGCGCAGCAGCGAGGATTCACGAGCACAGGTCCGCAGGAAGCTGAGGTGCTCGCATGCGAGCGCATTGAGGCGGCACCGCCCGCGGCACTGCCCGTCAGCACCCAAGACATGCGTCATAGCGGGCAACTCACACAGGAGGAACGGCGCCAACGTCGCGGGCAGGCACGGGGCAAGGCTGCCCCCAAGGACCGTCGCACTTCCTCGGCCCCCGAGGGCGAAGTCGACATCCCCCGAGCACCCGAACAGGCATTACTCAACCCCACCGACACAGCACCAGACAACGCCGACCCCGGCATGGGCTATATCTTTGAGCACACGCGCGGCCGCAAATGCCTGGTCTTTGCCAACTCGCGCGAGGAGGCAGAGGCCGTATGCTCCATGCTGCGCAGCTACTGCGAGAGCCGGCACGAGCCCGACCGCTTTCTCATCCACCACGGCAACCTTTCGGCATCGTTACGCGAGACCGCCGAGGAGCTCATGCGCGACGAGGAACAGGCACAGACGACCGTCACCACCTCTACGCTGGAACTCGGTATTGATATCGGCCGTCTGGAGCGTGCCTTCCAGATCGACGCACCATTTACCGTCAGCTCCTTTTTGCAGCGAATGGGCCGCACGGGACGCCGCGACCTTCCACCCGAGATGTGGTTCGTTATGCGCGAGGAAGAGCCCGAGCCGCGCACGATGATGCCCGAGACCATTCCCTGGAAGCTCCTCCAGGGCATCGCGCTCGTACAACTCTATCGCGAGGAAAAGTGGGTCGAGCCGCCCGAGCTCGATCGACTCCCCTACAGTCTGCTCTATCACCAGACCATGTCGACCCTCGCCAGCACCGGAGAGCTCACGCCGGCCGAACTTGCCCAGCGCGTGCTCACGCTCAGCTATTTCCATCGCATCTCGGCCGATGACTATCGCGTGCTGCTGCGTCACCTCATTACAATCGACCATATCCAGGTCACCGAGGGCGGCGGGCTCATCGTGGGTCTCGCGGGCGAGCGTATCATTAACAACTTTAAGTTTTACGCCGTATTCCAGGAAAACGAGGAGTTCACCGTTCGCAGCGAGTCGGCCGAGTTGGGCACGATCGTCAATCCGCCACCGCCCGGTGAGCGCATCGCCATCGCCGGACACTGCTGGATTGTCGAGGAAGTGGACTGGAAGCGTCATACCGTCTTTGCCACGCAGGTCAAGGGCCGTGTGCCGGCCTACTTTGGCGACTGCCCCGGTGACATCAACACACATGTACTCGAGCGTATGCGCAAGGCGCTTAACGAGCACGCGTCGTATCCGTACCTCATGGGTAATGCACGGGCCCGTCTGGCGCAGGCTCGCCATACGGCCGAGATTTCGGGTGCGGGAACTAAGCCGCTCATTAACCTGGGCGGCGACACCTGGGTGCTCTTCCCCTGGCTGGGAAGCTACGCCTTTTTGGCGCTCGAGCGTATGCTCAAGATTAAATGCGCCGCGGAGCTGGGCCTTCGCGGACTCGACCCGTCACGCCCGTACTTTATGCAGTTTAAGATGAAGGCCGACGAGGAGACGTTCTTTGAGGTGCTCACCGCCGAGGCCGAGAAGGACTTCGATTCCATCGAGCTCGTCTATCCTGGCGAGGTACCTTACTTTGATCGTTACGATGAGTTCGTTCCCGAAGAGCTCGTGCGCAAGGGCTTTGCCGAAGGCGTGCTCGACATCGAGGGCATGAAGCAGCGCGTCCTCAGCTGGCGCGACTACACCTAAGACGGGACTGACTACTCCCAATAGGCTAGTCGTGGAGAGCAGTGCCGAGGAAGTCGGCATCGAAGGGCACGGCTTCGGCAAAGGCGTAGTCGCCGTCACTGGCGATGAGCAGGTAGTTTTCCTCGCCGCCGAACCCCGCATCGCCGCAGGGCACCACCCAAACGTGATCGAACACCTCGAGCGCCGTGGCGGCGCAATCGCGCAGGAACGTCACGTCGCTCCCCTCGTTCGCGCTCACAATATTAGCCACGTAGATGCCGCCCGGGTTCAAGCTACCCCGCACTAAACGCAACGCCTCAACGGTTGCCAGCTCGCGCACGGGCTCGGCACCGCCAAAGCAATCGCTCACGACCACGTCGTAGCGACGATGACCCACGCTCGTCACGCCCAGATACGAGCGAGCCTCAGCGGTAATCACCCGCAGGCGATCGCCCACCGTGTGCTCCAGCTCATCCAGGTAGAACCAACGGCGCGCCAGACGCGTTATCTCTCCGTCATACTCGATGACGTCCATGTGCAAGCCCTCGTGCGACATCAGCGCGAACTTAGGATAGGCAAATCCGCCGCCGCCCAGCATAAGCATGCGGTCGATACCGTGACCATAAGCGTCACGCATTGCGCCCTCGGCCTCAAACACATCGTCAAACGCACGATAGTACGCAAAGACGGGCTCTGCCCAACGCTCGCCAACGTAGCTCGCGCTTTGGTAGACGCCGCCCTGCACGAGCACACGGACCTCGTCACCGCTCTCATCGTGCATGCGCTTCACACGCGCCAACCCATTGCGGGTTCGCGCGACCTGCAGACAGGCAGCACGAACAGCGACGGCGGCCGCACCAAGCGCCGCGGCTCCCAGAGCAACGCCGGCAACGACGCCAGCAGAAACACTCGGCTTGTTCATCTAGAGCTCCTTTTGCAGATAAAGGCCATGGTCATAAAATCCAAGATGGCGATAGTACTCGCGTGTGCCAATCGCGCTGATCACGTTGATGCGCGCATAGCCCGCGTCCCGAGCAATCTGGCACGCACGCTCCACGAGCAGACGCCCCAGACCGTGATGCTGAGCCGCCTGGCCCTGATCACCCACACGTGCCGCCATACCATAGACGTGCACCTCGCGAATCATCGCTTCCTCCGGCCTGGTCGGCAACTCGTCCGCATGTGCGGTGACAAAGGCGCGATCGGGCAGGGACAGGCGCAAAAAACCCGCGATCTTGCCCTGCGGCGTCACCCACTGCAAAAAGCGCTCGTGCGTCACCGGCGTCTCGTACGCCACCTCCTCATCAAGAGATAGCTCATCCAACTCGGCACCCGCGGTACTGATCTCGCGATAGCGAATCTCGCGCACCACCGCGCCTTCTCCACGAGCCGCCAGGCGATTCTCGACGAGCTGACGCAGGTTGGGCTTCTTGTTGCCCACCATAATGTCGTCGGAACTAAAGTCGCGGATCATGCGACTGATACGGCAGAACGCCGGCGTCACCACGATGTCGTCGGCCAGCACATTGAGCAGCTCTTCCTCGGTATAGGGGCGCCACTCGCCGCGCTCATAGCAGCCCACCAGACGCGAGCCCTCGATGAGCGCACACGGGTAAACCTTGACCTCGTCGGGCATAAAGGCCCCTTCGGTCATAAAGCGCTCGTAGTCGCGCTTGTCCCCCTCGGGTGTGGCGCCCAGCAAGTTGAGCATAAAATGCGCATGGATCTTAAAGCCAAACAGGCGCGCAAGCGAAAACGCCCGCTCAATCTGCGCCACCGAAATGCGACGCTCGTTGATATCGAGTAGATGCTGGTCAAGGCTTTGGATGCCCATCTGTATCTTGGTGCAGCCCAGGCGGCGGATGAGCGTAAGCGCCTGCGGCGTTACGGTATCGGGGCGCGTCTCGATAACGAGTCCCACCACGCGATGCTTCGCCGTCTCGTTGATGCGCTGCTGACGCTCGAGCTCCTCCATCGTTGCCGCCTGCCACTCGGTGACCTCGCCCCACGGCGTACCGGGGCCGTACAGACGACGCACCGCGCGGTTATAGCCGCCCACGGCAGCATCCACACGCTCCTGCTCGTCGGCAACGCCGGCAGCGAGCTTGGCCTCGTCTGTCGCAATGCCGGCAGCCCGATAGCACTCGCGGCGCTCTGTTACCACCGGCGGCAGCGCATCGGTGGGAGCGTCATCGAGCAGGCGCCCTGCCTCGGCACGGCTGATGCCCGGACGCGTCAACATGGGGTTGGCCGCCACGCCGGCGACGGCATCGTCATTGAGCGCACGGAAAAGCTCGGACATAAACCACGTCTGATACCCTTGCGGATAGTCGCTCCAGGTGCCACCGAGCACGATAAGCTCGATCTTGTCGATCGCATGCCCCATCTGCGAAAGTGCGGTCAGGCGAGCGCTCACCTGCAAATACGGGTCAAAGCAATTTTGTTCCGCACGGGCGCACGCCGGCTCGGCGTGCAGATAGCTTTTGGGCATGCGCAGATCGTTGGGGCAAAACAGACAATCGCCCGAGCACGGCCACGGCTTGGTGATGACGGTAATGGTCGCCACGCCCGAAGCCGTGCGGCGCGGCTTCATGCGCAGCACCTGCAGCAGCTGACGCTCCAGCTCGGCATCGACATTCCATCCAGCCCAACGAGCCGGCTTCTCACGTTTAACCCGCTGGTAGAACGGCAGCAGACGGCGCTTGGCCAGATCTCGTTTGTCGGCACCCTCACGGCGCGCCTCGGCATGTATCAGTTTGACGAGCGCCTTGTCGTCCACGGTCTCACCGCGACGCAGAGCCTCGAGTATGTTCAAAATAATCTGTTCCATGCCCCCATTGTAAAGGCAAAGGCGCCGGAGCCAGTCACGGCCCCGGCGCCTCCATCAAAGAGCATGCCCATATGCACCGATCTCCGAAAACCGCATGTCACTCCGGATCGAACGACATGTCGCCCGAACCGACCTTAAAACGATACGTGGCAGACTTATCACCGTTGTCGAATTCAAGATTCAATATGGTCTCGCCATCGTAGCCAAGCGGAAGGAAATCGCTCTCGAAGTCACCGCTGCCCACGGTGAGGCTCGCCTTAAAGCCCGTAGAGTTCGGAACCGTTATCTCCACATCGCCCGAGTCCACGCTTACGTCCATAGACTTCGCGGGGGCCTGGTAGAGCTCGAACGTCACATCACCCGAACCTACCTTGGCATTCAGGGTGTCGGTTACAGTACCCGCAAACTCGATGTCTCCCGAGTCCAAAGTCAGGTTGACGTCATGACACGCAATGTCCGTGACCGTCAGATCGCCCGATCCTACATTCGCTGTAATGCCCACCATGTTATCGGCAACATCCCGCGGCAGCTCGATGGTGACCGAACGATCGATAGCGCGCTCGTCATCGCAGTCGAACTGGCTAATTGTGAGTGTAGAACCCTTGACCTCGGCCAGATTCTGAGTGGCAGCATCGTAGGTAGCTACCCCCTTTGCAACACGACCGCTCTCGATGACACGCACCTGCCCGCCGGAAACGCACTTGATCTCAACCTCACCCGATGTCACATCCAGGTCAAGGGACTGGAATGAGTCGGCATCAAACGTTTCGCTCGAAAGCTGCCGAGACTGAGCGGAATAGTTACCGCCATCCAAAGAATCGTCCCCGTCAACCACATCGTCCATACCCGACAAACCGGATGCAATATCGCCGAGATCCCACGGGCCATCAAAATGAAACAATATCCGCGAAGTGCCAAAGATAAGCCCGATGATGAGCACGAACGCTCCGATACCGACGCCCAGGCGGACCTTGGACTCATGCGAGAGCTTCATCATTCATCACCTTCTTTGGCGCTCGGCTCAGCGGCGGTCGAGGAAGCCACGTCAGTATCAACCGCAGCGGAAACATCCTGAGCCTTAGCCGCCTCCGGCGCCGGACCAACCTGAATATCCCCGCGTGCCCAATCGCCATCGAGCGCACGCGCCACCCAGTGATAGATGGGGATTGTAAAGAAGATCAGCGCGGCAAAGGAGCCACCAAACAGGAACATCAGCAAAAAGAACAGCAGCCAGCACACGGCCCAATACGG
>CABQHR010000084.1 GCA_902463875.1 uncultured Collinsella sp. | reverse complement strand
AACAGGAGCAGCGGCAGGTCGTCGTTGATGCGGTCGGGCGCGCAGGCCACGCGATAGAAGAGTTTGATGCTCTCGGGCGCGCCGGCGATGGGCGCCGGCATGGCGCCACGGCGCATGGTGCTGCCGACGGCCAAAAGCATGGGCTCCAGGCCGCGCCAGTCGAGGGGGACATCGATGCTGTGGTCCTCGACATATAGGCCGGGGACGTGGTACGAAGTGATAAAGGCCATGCGGTACTTCCGTTCGTTGCGGTGTTTCGGATTGACCAATTCTACCGCCGTGCGCGAGGGCATGCACAAATCGGCTACCATGGTGGGCAAACTACTAAGAGAAAGGGCCGCCCATGTCGGTCGATATAGCTATATATGTTCACGATCTCGCCGTTGCCGCCAAGGCAGCGTCGGCCTCGCTTGCCACGGCGAGCGACGAGCGGCGCCAGGAGGCCGTGCGCGTCATGGCCGCGGCGCTGCGCGATGGCGTCGATTCCATCGTCGCCGCCAACGAGCTCGATATGTCCGCCGCGCGCGATGCGGGGACCTCGGCGGGGCTCCTTGATCGCCTGTTGCTGACGCCCGAGCGCGTCGAGGGCATGGCCGCTGGCTTGGAGAAGCTCGCTGAGCTGCCCGATCCCGTGGGCCGCGTGCTCGACCATCGCGTGCTTGCAAGCGGTGTGGACCTTACGCGTGTGAGCGTGCCGTTGGGTCTGGTTGCCATGGTCTACGAGGCGCGCCCCAACGTGACGGCCGATGCCGCGGGCATCTGCATCCGCACCGGCAACGCCTGCATTCTGCGCGGCGGTTCGCTGGCCTATCACTCGTGCGCCATGATTGCCGAACTGCTGGCCGATGCGCTCGAGGACAAGGGTTTCCCGCGCGAGGCTATCTCGATGATCGAGTCCACCGACCGCGAGGCCACCGGCGAGCTCATGAAGCTCCGCGGCATCGTCGACGTGCTCATTCCGCGTGGAGGTGCGGGCCTGATCCAGCGCTGCGTGCGCGAGTCGCTCGTGCCGGTGATTGAGACGGGCACGGGCAACTGCCATATCTACGTGCATGAATCCGCCGACTTTGATAAAGCGCTCAATATTATCGTCAATGCCAAGACCCAGCGTGTGGGCGTGTGCAATGCCGCCGAATCGCTGCTGGTCGACCGTGCCGTTGCAGATCGCTTCCTGCCCGCAGTCGTTGCTGTGCTGCACGACCACGGCGTGCTGATTCACGGCGACGATGCCACGTGCGCCGCATGCGCCGCCGCCGGGCTTGCCGAGGGCGACGACTATGTTGCCGCGACTGAGGAGGACTGGGGCCGCGAGTATCTGGCGCTCGAGATGAGCGTGAAGGTCGTGGCGAACGAGGACGAAGCCATCGCGCACATCAACCGCTACGGCACCATGCACTCCGAGGCCATCGTTGCCGAGGACGAGGATGCCTGTGAGCACTTCCTGGACGCGGTCGATGCCTCGGCCGTGTACGCCAACGCCAGCACGCGCTTCACTGACGGCGGCGAGTTTGGCCTGGGCGCCGAGATCGGCATCTCGACCCAAAAGCTCCACGCCCGCGGCCCCTTTGCCGCCGAGGCCCTCACCACCTACAAATACAAGCTCCGCGGCACCGGCCAGGTCCGTCCCTAAACCTACCAAAAAGGGACAGGTTTATTTTGGCAGGTTTTATCTGCGGTTTTGTCGGGCGACACGTTCGCCCGGCTTTTTTCTCCGCATGCCTTTTCTGCCTTTCGACTTGGCCCGCGGCGATATACGATAGTGATACCGTGTCCTAGCACCGACTCACCTGGAGGTACTGCCATGTCCCAGACGCTTTCCGCCGGAATCACCCGCGACCGCGCGTTTGAACTGCTCAACGAGCACAACAAGGACCCGTTCCACATCACGCACGGCGAGACCGTCGAGGGCACCATGCGCTACTTTGCGCGCGAGTTCGACCCCGAAAACGAAGAGTTTTGGGGCATTGTCGGCCTGCTGCATGACCTGGATTGGGAGGAGCATGAGGATGACCCCATGAACCACACCATCTATGCCGCCGAGATTCTCGAGGGTGAGGGTGCGACTCCCGAGCTTATCCGTGCCATCCAGACGCACACGTCCGACTTTAACTCTTCGCTGCCCAGGCCCGAGTTGCAGATGGAAAAGATCCTGTTTGCCTGCGACGAACTCACCGGTCTGATCGGTGCTGCCGTGATCATGCGCCCGAGCAAGAGCGTCATGGACTTTACGACCAAGTCGCTCAAAAAGAAATTCAAGGACAAGCGCTTTGCCGCCGGCTGCTCGCGCGATGTAATTTCGCAGGGCGCCGAGATGCTGGGCTGGGAGCTTCCCGAGCTCTTCGACCGCACCATCGCGGCCATGCAGTCCTTCGCGCCCGATCGTGACACCTTCCAGGCCTAACCTGCCAAAAAGGGACAGGTTTATTTTGGCATGTTTTATCTGCGGAAACGCCTCCGTTGTAGTTCTTAACTGCGGAGGCGTTTCCGTTTTCTTGTGACGCCTCGGGACTATTCAGTCGTTGCCGGCAGGTGACTATGTGGCATTCTTTATAATCCACGTTCCCAACCCGGTTAATAACTGAACCTGTTTGATCGTCAGCCCTTCTTTTCGAAGGGCCAGTATCGCTTCGTTGCGAAGTGCCTTGGAGACGGATTTGAGTTCTGTGGGCGCACATCCCGCGACGTTTTGCACGACTGCCGCACCAAATTCACTTAGATCTTCCTCTCGCACCTTTGCCGTTGCGCTCGGACGATAGGGCAGCGTGGGTACACTTTTCATGAACTTGAGATATGAGCGCGGCGTCGGAAAAAGTGCGTCGACAATGTCCCCGGTGACATGCGGCCGAGACCTTGCTCCCATTAGGTACTCACGATGGCTGCTCCATGGATAGTCGTCGTATGTCGCCAGTCCTGCTTTTTGAGGATTCAAATGAATATATCGAATTGCTTCGAGCAGATACTCCTCCGATCTAATCGGCGAATCCCAGAAGCGCTCCTGAAATACGTGACCGATATGACCCGCGCGTGCATTGTACCTGCCCGCATACGATACGGCTATCGCGTGCATCGCGTCGCTCTTGCGGTCGTCCGGATCGTCGACGAGCAGATGAATGTGATTTCCCATAAGGCACCAAGCGATAAGCTCAATATTGTGTTTGGGGAGGATTGCATCGAGGATTTGAAGCAAGGCGATTCGGTCCTCGTCACCGTCAAACAGCAATTGCCCTCCGTTCCCGCGCAATGTGACGTGGAAAAAACCAGTCGGTGACTTTGAACGAGGTTTTCTCGGCATGGCCCCTCCTTTTAGCTCGGATGGGCTGAAGATACCTTATTGGGAGGTATTGGTTGTCGAGATTCAGTTCACCGACTATAGCTGCTACCTGCCGAAATGTTATTGCGTTTTATAATTGATGCTTTTTAATGATAATTGAGCGGGGCGAGAGCCCTCGATGCGGATGCGGACGTTGCCAGCATCGAGCTGGATTGTTCTTGTGTGAAGACGTCGCAAATGGGCTTCACGCATTTTTACGTAGATATAAAAATGGCCGGACGCTCAAAACAAAACGGAGCGCCCGTCCATTTACTAATTGTTCATCGACGTTTGGCCAGATAAAACCTGCCAAAATAAACCTGTCCCTTTTTGGCAGGTTAGTTGAGGGCGGCTTGGGATAGGCGGGCTTCGGCGTCCTCCTCGGTGACGCCCAGGGCCACGGCGAACTCCTCGATAGAGCGGCGCTTGGCTTCCTTGAGTACGCGCATGTAGTAAGAGCTGGGCTTTTTATCTGCTTCCTCGGCCTGGCGAATGCGGTGCATCATGGTCTTTGCCACGCGGACCGTCTCGGGTGCGCCCAGCTTGAGCTGCTGTTTAAAGTGGGTCTCCTCCAGCGAGCTGTTGCGCTCGGTAAAGGTGTCGCACTCGAGCTCGTCATAGTGGCTCAGCAGATGCTCGGCATCTTGCTGGGAGATGGCGGCATGCAAACGATCGGCCTGCGCCACGGGGTACATAAGGATCGTCTGCGCATGTCCCTGCTTGGTCTCGAGCAACAACATGGGCTGCGACGTGTCGTCCCTAAAACCGACGACGGTGCAGACTCCCTGACCCGGATGAATGACGTGTTGACCGATTGAGAACATGCTACCTCCAACTTATACGAATTTGCGTATGCTAAGAATACCACGCTGACGTGCGCAAACCATTACTTTATGCAGGAAAAGCACACAACTCCGATAGGTAAGAGTATTCGATAAAATGCACCACTCATTCACATGTTTATGCAGTTCCAACGCGTGCATAATCTGCAGGCAGACCGCCATCTTTGAGTGACTCATCCTAGTCAGTAGTCATTTTTGTGCATATGCAATATCGATTGGCTTTACCCTGCGACAGTGTGCGTCGCTTGTGATAGAGTGCTACAAACTCTGGCTTTTGCCCTACGAGTGACCAAGAGCTCGGGGGCTTTAACACAAGGAGGATCTATGCCCGAGAAGATTGAAGAGCTGGTACGCGCTGCGCTTGCTGCGGCCCAGGAGGCCGGCGACCTTTCCGCATTTGAACTTGACGATTGCGCCATCGAGCGACCGGCTGATACTTCTCATGGCGAGTGGACCTCCACCATGGCCCTGAAGTCGGCCAAGCTGGCTCACTGCGCCCCGCGCAAGATCGCCGAGGCCGTCGTTGCCCATATGCCCGAGGACCCTGCGATGGAGAAGGTCGAGATCGCCGGCCCTGGCTTCATCAACTTCTACCTCTCCGTTGCCGTCAAGAACGCCATCTTTGGCGAGGCCCGCGAGAAGGGTATGGATTTCGCTAAGTCCAACGTCGGTGGTGGCCTGAAGACCCAGGTCGAGTTCGTTTCCGCCAACCCCGTCGGCCCTATGCACATCGGTCATGGCCGCTGGGCCGCTCTGGGCGACTCCCTTTGCCGTGTTATGGACCACGCCGGCTACGAGATTCAGCGTGAGTTCTACATCAACGACCACGGCTCTCAGATGAACACCTTCGGCAACTCCATCAGCACGCGCTATATGCAGCTTGCCGACATCATCGCCAAGCAGGGCGTGGACATCGATGAGGCTCACAAGATTCTGATCGCCGACCGCGATGCCTTTGTTGCCGACGAGAACGACGAGCATCCCGAGACCCATCCGTACCAGGACAACTTTGCCGAGACCCTGGGCAAGGACTCCTACGGCGGCGACTACATCATCGACGAGGCCGCCGAGTTCTGGCGCACCGACGGCGACAAGTGGGTCGACGCCGATCCGCAGGAGCGCATGGAGAGCTTCCGCGAGCGCGGCTATGTGAAGATGGTCGACAACATGCGCGACCTTTGCCACGCCGTCAACTGCGACTTCGATCGTTGGTACTCCGAGCGCTCGCTGTATGTGAAGGACACCGAGGGCGAGACCGCCGGCACCTCCGCCGTCGACCGCGCTTTCGAGAAGCTCGACAAGATGGGCTACCTCTACACCAAGGACGGCGCCCTGTGGTTCCGCTCCACCGATCTGGGCGACGACAAGGACCGCGTCCTGATCAAGTCCGACGGTGAGTACACCTACTTCGCCTCCGACGTTGCCTATCACTGGGATAAGTTCCAGCGCGTTGACCACGTCATCGACATCTGGGGCGCCGACCACCACGGCTACATCGAGCGCGTCCGCTGCGTCTGCGACGCTCTTGGCTATCCCGGCAAGTTTGAGGTTCTGCTGGGCCAGCTCGTCAACCTGCTGCGCAACGGCAAGCCCGTCCGTATGTCCAAGCGCAAGGGCACCATGGTGACCCTGCAGGAGCTCGTCGACGAGGTCGGCTCCGATGCCGCTCGCTACACGCTCATCTCCAAGAGCTCCAACCAGATGGTCGACTTCGACATCGAGGCCGTTAAGAAGCGCGACAACTCCAACCCGGTCTATTACGTGCAGTATGCTCACGCCCGCGTGTGCTCCATCCTGCGCCGTGCCGCCGACGTTACCGCCGAGCAGGCCGACGAGATGGGCATGAAGGCCGTTGCCGCCAAGGCCATCGGTGAGAACGTCGATTACTCGCTGCTGACCGACCCGACCGAGCTCGCCCTTTCGCGCAAGCTCAATGAGCTCACCGACCTGATCGCCAGCTGCGCTCGCGATCGCGCCCCGTTCCGTCTGACCCACTTTGCCGAGGAGCTCGCCGGCGACTTCCACAGCTTCTACGCTGCCTGCCAGGTTCTGCCGAGCGAGGGCCGTCCCGTCGACCCCGAGCTTTCGCGCGCCCGTCTGGCAGCTTGCGACGCTGTCCGCGTGACGCTCGCCCTGGTGCTTACCCTCGTTGGCGTTTCCGCACCCGAGCAGATGTAATCTGCGGGTCGTTTGACCGTACAGACTTGGTTGAACTAAGCCTTGAAAGCCCGATCTCCTACGGAGGTCGGGCTTTTTGCGTTTGGCGGGACTATTCGGTTTGCTGGAAAATGCTACCAAATCGCAACTATGCCGGTTTACTACGATGAATTGAGAAATTCCAACCACGCCGGCTTTTCGCTAAAAAATGCAAGGCATCTACCTGCGGTTTTAGTTCAACAGGTTTCGGAGTGGCCGCGGTTGAGCGATTCATCGTAGTAAACCGGCATAATTTTGGCGGAGACAGTCTGATTTGTGGGTGGTAAACCAAAGAGTGCTACTTTTGGCTAGTCATTTAAGAACGTCCCCAATGACTAAGTTGCAGGTGGTTGCGGTTGTGTTACACTAACGCTGCGTATATGACGCAATCATCTCGATACAGATCAATGATGTCCGTCGGTATTTGACGGAGCTAGACTGTTTAGCCGCCCTGAAGGTTTATGCAGGGAGCATGTGATCACAGGGCTTGAAAAGAAAGTTGAGCAAACACTGTGTCTGATCAACATCAAGAAAACGAAATAACGACGACGGTTGCTCCCGCTGCACCGGCTGCGTCGGACCAGGTCGCGATGCCCGCGCCGGTGCAGGCCTCGGTTCCTGAGGCCCCCAAGGCCGCCCCGGCAGCCGCGCCCGCTGCGGTCGAGAGCGCCGCGCCCGCACCTTCCGCCGCTGCCGATGAGGCCGCGCCTGCAAAGCCTAAGCGTACGCGCCGTACATCCAAGGCCGCCGCTGACGGCGAGGAGGCTGCCAAGCCCAAACGCCGCACCACGCGCGCGACGCGAGCCAAGCACACCGTCGCCGATTCCTCCGCGCCGATTTCCGATGAGGTTGCACAGGCCCGCGCGCTGGCGCAAATCAGCGAGGCTCAGGTTGTGCGCGCCCGTCGCCGTGCTGCCGAGCGCGAGGCCGCGGCACTGACCGAGCTTGCAGCGCCGGTCGTGTCCGAGGCGCCTGCGGCCACCGAGGCCCCTGTCGCGGGGCAGCCGGCCGAGAAGCCGGCTCCGCGCACGCGTCGTCGTGCGGCCAAGTCTCAGCTGGATGCTGAGCAGGCGGCTCAGGAGTCCGGTGAAGCTCCGGCTCGTTCTGCGGTAGGGGAGGATGCGCAGCCCTCTGAGTCTGCAACACCTGCCGAGGCCAACGAGGTTCCCGTTGTCGACCCTGCTCTTCGTCCGCACCGTCGCGGCCGCAAGCCCAAGGCCGAAGCGGAAGCACCTGCAGAAAAAACGGCAAAA
>CABQHR010000083.1 GCA_902463875.1 uncultured Collinsella sp. | reverse complement strand
ACGGAAAAGAGCCGCCCTTTCGGACGACTCAAACTGTAATGGGGCTCTTTTAGCTACCCTGGCCCTCAGATCGGCCCCCTTGCCACAAAAGGGGCCGATCTACTACGTTAACGCGGATAGCCCCGACCATGCCGAAAAATGAGAAAACAAAACCGCAGGTAGACGGCTTGCCGATTTTCAAAAAAGCCGGCTATGGTTGACCCCTACGGCTTAAACGTAGTAGATAGCCCATTTTCGTGGCACAGCACTATTCCATCCCAAATTGGCGCCTCGGGCCAACTATAGTTTGCGGTGAAATAGGGACTGATGGCGCCGCTGGAGCCGCTAAACAGTCCGTATTTCACCGCAGCCTATGAGGGACGAAGGGGTTTTACAAGTTGGCGATGATTGCCTGGGCGACCTCGTCGTACTGAGCCGGCTCGAGCGTGACGCGACCGGGGTTCATGGCGAACACATCGCCAAACTCAAACGGGTCATCCTTGTACTTGGGGACGATATGCACATGCAGGTGATGCATGGTGTCGCCATAAGCACCAAAGTTGATCTTGTCGGGGTTGAACGCCTTGTGCAGCGCGGCGGCGACGTGGCGGACATCGGCCATAAAGGCGGCGGCGTCCTCCTCGGACATGCAGGAGATGTCGTCGACGTGCTGCTTGGAGGCCACGATTACGCGACCCTTGTGGCTCTGCTCCTTAAACAAGATAAGCTTGCTGGCGGGCAGGTCGAGCATGGGGATGCCAAAGGCATCGACGAGCGTGTTGTCGGTCCCGCACATGCAGTACGAGCAATCGGTGTGCTGTTCCATGGTGGTCCTTTCGATTCGGGTGAAAGCGTTCGCCGCAATGCGACCGACGGGCGCAACCAAGCTGCCCGGCAGTCCACGACGAACACACGATGCGCTCTCCAACCGTTGCGAAATCGGTTTCGAGTATGTCCTTGCCATGATACCGCCAACGAGTTGTTGCGATTAGGTGAACGTTCACCTTTTTATTATTTTTCTCTTTGCAAAAGGAATCCCGTGCGTATACTAAGGCTCAAACGAAACCGATTTCGTTAAGCATGAGCAATAGGGTGCTAAGACGCACCCTACCATCTTGGCATCCTATTGCCCACGTCCTGTCATTCGCTTTTCTCCCGTCTCGTAGGCCCCTCAGTC
Source organism: uncultured Collinsella sp. (assembly GCA_902463875.1). Taxonomy (GTDB): domain Bacteria; phylum Actinomycetota; class Coriobacteriia; order Coriobacteriales; family Coriobacteriaceae; genus Collinsella. Next base: position 6,564 of record CABQHR010000083.1, on the reverse strand, counting down.
CCATTCCGGCACAGCGAGACACTTCCTAGACGACTGACCGTGGGGCCGGCTTTTCTGCTTTTACAGCAGTGCCTCCGATAACCCTCTTTTGTCGGCCCAGGTCAGCCTTTTTCTTCACAACCGAAAGGACGGGCAGCAATATGCGACCGCTCATCATCATGAATGGCGAGAAGATCGACTGGTGCCATACCGTCATCAGAATGCTGATGTATTTAGCAGGTGTCGCGACGCTCGCCCTCGGCATGAGCATCCAGACCGCATCGGGCCTGGGCGTTGCCGCACTTACCTGTTTTGCCACGACGCTGTCCATGCTCACCGGCAAGACACTCGGCTTTTGGATCACCGCGACCTACGTCGCATACATCGCCGCACAGGCAGCCATCTTGCGCCGCGAGTTCCAGCCGCGCATTTTGCTCGAGCTCTTTTTCTCAACACTGATCGGTGGCTTTACCGACTTCTTTATGACCGTTAACCCCCTGCATCCCACCGCGCTGCCGGCACAGGCCGCGACCATGCTGCTCTCGCTTGCCGTCACCGCGTTTGGCGTGAGCCTCGTCGTCAACATGGGCGTCGTTCCCAACGCACCCGACGGCTTGGTGCAGGTCATTGCCGAAAAACTCAAGCGCCGCTTTGGCGATGTGAAGGTCGTATTCGATTGCTCGCACGTCGCCGCCTCGCTCGCGTTGTCGCTGGTCTTTATGCACAACCTGGGCGGCTTTGGCGTCACGACCGCCATCTCGGCATTATTCCTGGGCCATGTCATCAACATCGCCAACAAGCTGTTCGCCCAGCGCTTTATCCGCGCGGCATTCGGAAAATAGCACCACCGCAAGAACCCGCGAGCAGCGCTATACGTTGCTATATCTCACTATACGTTGCTATATCTTGCTATACTTTGCTATAACTTGCTATATCTTGAGCAAAGGTGGCTCACATGCAAACAAATCCTTTTAAGCCCACGGCAGGCAAAACACCTCCCACGATTATCGGCCGCGAAGATGTACTCGAGGAATTCAATGAAGGCCTCGTCAACGGGCCTGGTGCCCCGGGGCGCCTTATGCGCATAGCCGGCGTCCGTGGAACGGGCAAGACAGTCCTCCTTGACGAGTGCTCACGTTTGGCGCAAAGCCATGGTTGGACGGTCATAAAAGAGGTCGCAACTGAGGGGCTTTGCCAGCGCATTCTCGAACAGCTGCAGCCCAAATTCCAGGCCAAACACGCCAGATTTGAGCCCACCGTAGCTGGCATATCCATCGGCAGCATAGACATTGAGCGAATCGGTCCATCGCTGCGCGACGCCATGAGGCAGGCTATATCCAAGGATGGAAATGGCCTGCTCATCACCCTCGACGAGGTTCAAGACGCAGAGCTCGAAGAGGTCCGAACACTCTCCATTGCGATTCAGCAGGTTATCGGCGAAGACCTTGATATCGCCTTTGTTTTTGCGGGGCTGCCTTCGATGATCGTAAGTGTCATCAACGGAAAGACACTTACGTTTTTGCGCCGCGCCCTCCCCTTTGACCTGAAGGCTGTGGCAGTAACCGAAGTGTCGTACTCCCTCGAGGAAACCATTGAAGCGTCTGGCATGGAGCTACAGCCAGGTATTGCCGGGCAGCTTGCCGAGGCAACGCAGGGCTATCCTTTCATGATCCAACTCGTTGGATATTACGCATGGCAGCTGGCAAGACGCGCCCATACAACTGTTATTGGAGAGGAAGAGGCAAGCCGAGGCATCGCAACAGCGCGCGAACGCTTCTGCGCCATGGTGATTGAGCCCGCGCTGCAGCGCATTCCACCCACGTGCATCGCTTATCTGCTGAGCATGGCATCTTTGGGGCAGACGAGCTCGACCAGCATGGTTGCCGATGACTTAAACAAGACGCCTCAGCAGGTGAGCTCCGTCCGTAGCCGACTGCTCAGAGAGTCGATTATCGAGGCACCTTCGTACGGCAAGATATCGTTTGCCATCCCCTACATGCGCGACTACCTCAACGAACACAAAGCCGAACTGGAAGTTGAACTGTAGAAGCGGCAACCGCCCTGCAAGACGAAAACCGTTTACGTACGGTTTTTAACCAGACGCAAACGGTTTTCGTCTAATTTGCGTACGGAAATGAGACGCAAATTTCGATTTCGTCTGATTATTCGCCAGACGCAACACGCTTTCGTCTGGCAATACGTCTGCAATCCAGACGAAAAGAGCCCCGAGCTCGTATGAACTCGGGGCTCTTTGTGCCGCGCATCTATGAGAGGAGAAATTCGATGCGTACGGGCGCTACTCCATGTAGCCACCCTGAATGGCGGAGACTGCATGCTCGGTAAAGAACTTGAGCGTGCCGGAGGTATAGCGGTTAGCCTTGGGCTTCCAAGCGGCGCGGCGCTCGGCCAGGACGGCGTCAACCTCGGCCGGCTCCATCTCCTTGCCGGCGATGCCCACGATGGACAACGAGCGCTCGGGGATGTTGATCTGGATAAGGTCGCCCTCTTCGATCAGGGCAATCGGGCCGCCCACGGCAGCCTCCGGCGAAACGTGACCGATAGCCGGGCCCTTGGAAGCACCGGAGAAGCGGCCGTCGGTGATCAGGGCAATGGAAGCGCCGAGCTCGGGGTCGCTGGCGATAGCCTCGGTGGTGTAGAACATCTCGGGCATGCCGGAACCCTTGGGGCCCTCGTAGCGAATGATGACGGCGTCGCCGGGCTTGACCTCGTGCGTCAGGACGGCATGGATGGCGTCCTCCTCGCAGTCGAACGGACGGGCCTTGAGCGTGGCCTGGAACATCTCACGCGGAACGACGGTGTGCTTGACGACGGCGCCCTCGGGGGCAAGGTTGCCGTGAAGGATGGCGATGGAGCCGTCGGTGCCAAAGGCCTGGTCGAACGGACGGATGATGTCCTCGCGCTTGAGGTTCCACTTCTCCAGGTAGCGGCCGCACTTCTCGTAGTAACCGTTGTTCTTGAGGTCCTCGAGGTTCTCGCCGAGGGTCTTGCCGGTGACGGTCATGACGTCGAGGTGGAGCATCGACTTGATCTCCTCCATGATGCGCGGCACGCCGCCCGCATAGTAGAAGAACTGCGCCGGCCACTCGCCTGCGGGACGAACGTTGAGCAGGTAGTGGGCGCCACGGTGCAGACGATCGAAGTCGTCGGCGGACATCTCGATACCAAACTCGCGGGCGATTGCGGGGATGTGCAGCAGTGAGTTGGTGGAGCCGGAGATAGCGCCGTGGACCATGATGAGGTTCTCGAAGGACTCCTTAGTCACGATGTCGCGCGGGCACAGGTTGTGCTCGGAGAGCCACACGGACTGACGACCGGCCTCGCGAGCGAACTCGCGCAGGTCGGAGCTGGTGGCAGGCAGCAGAGCCGTACCGGGGAGCATGAGGCCCAGGGCCTCGGCCGTGACCTGCATGGTCGAGGCGGTGCCCATAAAGGAGCAGGCGCCGCAGCTGGGGCAGGCGTTGTGCTTGGCGAACTCGAGCTCCTCGCGGGAAATCTCGCCGCGCTCGTAGCGGGCCGAGATGGCGCCGAGCTGCTCCAGGGTCAGCAGGTCGGGGCCGGCATCCATGACGCCGCCGGTGACGACGATCGACGGGATGTTGATGCGGCCCATGGCCATAAGGTTCGCGGGCAGGCCCTTATCGCAGCTGGCGACAAAGACGCCGGCGTCGAATGGGGTGGCCTTGGCGTGGATCTCGATCATGTTGGCGATCATGTCGCGGCTGGGCAGCGAGTAGTTGATGCCGTCGTGGCCCTGGGCCTCACCGTCGCAGATGTCGGTGCAGAAGTAACGGGCACCGTGGCCACCAGCCTCGGCAACACCGGCGCGCACCTCCTCGACCAGCTCAAACAGGCCGGCGGAACCCGGGTGCGAGTCGCCGAACGTCGACTCGATGATGACCTGCGGCTTGTCCAGGTCCTCGATGCTCCAGCCAGAGCCCAGACGCAGCGGGTCCATCTCGGGGCTGATGGTGCGGAACTTGCCGGAACGCGGCTGCAGCTTGGCAACCAGCTCGGCGGCCTCCTGCTGAATCTGCTCTTTGGTCTTCTCGTCCATGGTGTACTCCTTTGGTTTAAGGCTTACTTGGTTTGGTATCGATTGATGTGACGTGCTGATGTGAAGCGCTGGCTTGCGATTAGGCGAAGAACGAGATCACCAGGGCGCAGGCGAGGCCCGAAAGACCGATGATCGTCTCCATGATGGTCCAGGACTTGAGGGTGGTCTTCTCGTCGATCTCGAGGAACGAAGAGCACATCCAGAAGCCGGCATCGTTGACGTGCGAGAGTGCCGTGGCGCCACCGCAGATGGCAAGGCAGATGGCGGCGCGCATGAGCACCGAGGCGCCGGCGACCGCAGGCATGGCGGCCATAATGCCCGAAGCCATGGTCATGGACACGATGGAGCTACCGACCGAAGCGCGGACGAGCGCGGCGATGAGGAAGCCGACGACCACGAGGGGCAGCGGGCAGCTCTCGAGCACGGGGCCGATAACCTGGCCCAGACCGCAGTCCTGCAGCATCCAGCGGATGACGCCGCCGCAGGCGATGACCAGCAAGATCATGCCAACGGGCTTGAGCGAACGGTCGAGCAGGGCCTTGAGCTCAGCGCCGGTGTAGCCGCGGCGAGCGCCCAGCAGGTACATGGCGACAAGCGTGGCGATGGTGAGCGCGACGAACGGCTTGCCCAGAAAGGCGAGGATCGAGACGACCTCGGCGGGCATGGGAATGTACGAAGACAGCGTGCCCAGCAGGATTAGGCACAGCGGGGTGAGCACGATGGCGAGGACCATGCCAAAGGAGGGAAGCTCCTTATCGTCGCTCGCGCCCTCGGCGGAGGTGAAGTGCTCGGGAACGTCCGTGAAGATACGGCCGCCCACGTTGCGGCCCCAGACGACACCGGCGACAGCCATGGCGATAAAGGCGGTGGGGATGCCGACGAGAATCATGGTTCCCAGGTCGACGCCGAGCGTGCCGGCAACGAGGACCGAACCGGCCGAAGGCGGCACGAAGGCATAGCCGGCTGCCAGTCCCGCGAGCAGGGCGATGCCATAGTAGAGGGTCGACTTCTTGGTCTGCGATGCCACGCTAAACGCGAGCGGGATCAAAACGACCACGCCGGCCTCAAAGAACACCGTGGTGCCGATGACCAGGCCGGTGATGCCCAGCGCCCAGCTGGAGTGACCCTGGCCAAAGGTGTCAATGAAGGTCTGGGCGATCTTCTTGGCGCCACCGCTCTCCTCCAGGATCTGGCCGAACATCGATCCCAGGCCAATGAGCAGGGCGATGTTTTGCAGCGTGGTGCCCACGCCCTTGGTGACGGTGTCTGCCACCAGGTCGAGCGGCATACCCGCACCGATGCCGATCGCGAGCGCCGAGACCATCATCGACAGCACGGGGTGCAGCTTGAACTTAATGATGAGCGCAAGCAGCAGCGCAATGCCCACGATGGCGGCGATGACGAGCCCGGTGGGGTCTGCCATAAACGTTGGGTCTGACATCTTTCCTCCAATTCATCAGACCTTTTGAATTCGCCTACGACTATAGCGCGTTTTAAATAGGTCTGATGTTTCATTTTGAAATTTGTTCGAAATACATCTGATGTATTGGGCGAACGGTCATATTTGCACTGCGAACGGTATATCAGAGTCGCCCGATTCGGATCCAACGGCCAATACCGTGCCCTTGGTGCGCTAAAATAGCTCAGATGAATTTTGTAATGAGAGGTAGAGCTATGGCCCGCGCCGAATCGGGACTCCCCGAGCAGATTTCCGAGAAAATCATTCAATTGATTCTTGATGAGCACCTTGAGCAGGGCGACCGCCTGCCCAAGGAGGCCGTGCTCGTTGAGCGCCTGGGCGCCGGCAGAAGCACCGTACGCGAGGCCATGAAGCTCCTGCAGTCGCGCAATATCGTGCGCATCAAGCAGGGTTCGGGCACATATGTGGCATCGAACCCCGGCGTTGCCGACGACCCGCTGGGCTTTACCTTTATCGGCGACAAGCAGCGCCTGGCGCGCGACCTGCTCGAGGTGCGTTTTATGATTGAGCCGCAGATGGCGAGCATGGCCGCCGAGCACGCGACCGAAGATCAGATTATGTGCATCCGCGAGCTCTGCAACGAGTCCCAGCGCCTGGCAGAAGCCGGCAAGGACTACTCTGCCGCCGACACCGCATTCCACAACGCCATTGCCGAGAGCTGCGGCAACCTCGTCGTTCCCCGCCTGATGGGCGTGCTCAAGGCATCCGTTCCCCTCTTTATCGACGTTACGGGCAAACAGCTCGTCGAGGAGACCATCCGCACGCACCGCGGCGTGGCCGACGCCATCGAGGCGCGCAACCCCACCGCCGCGCACGACGCCATGTATCTGCACCTGGTCTACAACCGCAACATGATCGCGGAAGGCGCACAGGCGAAAAACGAGTAAGGGCATCGCAACAACCGATTGCAACCGTTCACCTTATAAAAGTGAACGTTCACCTGTTTTTAGGAGAATAGGGGCGTCAATTCCTTCACTTCTCCTATACTGAGCTTGTATTAGAAGCAAGACTTATATAGATGAACGTTTCT
>CABQHR010000082.1 GCA_902463875.1 uncultured Collinsella sp. | reverse complement strand
GTCCCCAATGAGTGCAAAAAGGCGCCCTCCGTGGGGGAGGACGCCTTTGGTAAGTTCTATGTGAACGCGAGGTCTTTGACCCGGAGAGTCCGAGGTACTTGTTGGTAAGACCTTATTTAGGAGCGCGCAACCTTGCCGGACTTGAGGCAGGTGGAGCAAACGTTCATCTTGCGACGGTGACCATCGACGACGACGTAGACGCGCTGGATGTTGGGGCGGAACTTACGGTTGGTGACGCGGTGAGAGTGGCTGATGGAGCGACCGGCAACGGGGTGCTTACCGCAAACTTCGCAAACTTTGGACATAACTGACCCTCCTTGGGCGACAAACGAACATGTCGCGTTAACAAACAAGCCTGAACTATAGCACAGAAGCAGCTCCCTGTGCGTAATCTACACAGAGATATTCCTCTTTTGGCGATAGTGCCCACGCTACGGCCCTGGACGTAGATCCGATTTGCGTGCAGCAGAGGGGATTATGCCAGCTCGTGCGTGCGTTTTCAAGCTCGTCCCACAAATATATATAGGTTTATGGAGCGCCTGCGCCCGTTTACGGATTGCTCTGTATTTATGCTCGCAATTAAGCTCGAGGTTGGCTACACTATCCCTTGACCATTAAAGGGGTACGAGATACCCACATGGAATTACATAGCTGCCAAAGAGCAGCCCTTCCTGTGGGTGTCTGGTCCGCTTTGAGCGGTCGGGCATCTATTTTTTTGACTGTGTCAGCAGTCAAGACATGTGAGGAAGGAGATCGATGGGCACGACTTCCCCCAAGGCGGTCATCATGGACGAGACCGCCGTCAATCGAGCGATGACCCGCATCGCGCACGAGATTCTCGAGCGCAACGAGGGCTGTGAAGATCTCGCTCTGGTCGGCATCGTCACGCGCGGCGACCTTCTGGCAAAGAAGCTCGCCGAGGAGATCAGGGAGATCGAGGGCGTCGACGTTCCGCTCGGCAGCCTGGACATCAGCTTCTACCGCGATGACTATGCGACCAATTTCGCTCCCGCGATCCACGCTACCAACATTCCCTTCAGCGTCGACGGCAAGCGCGTCGTGCTGGTGGACGACATCCTGTATACGGGCCGTACCATCCGCGCCGCTCTGGACGCCGTTATGGACCTGGGCCGTCCGAGCCGTGTTGAGCTGGCAGTTCTCGTTGACCGTGGCCACCGTGAGCTCCCCATCTCGCCGGACTTTGTCGGCAAGAACGTTCCCTCGTCGCATGAGGAGAACGTGCACCTATATATGAAGGAAGTCGACGGCCACACCGCCGTCGAGATTAACGACGTCGCGCCGGGTTCCCACGTGGGCTCCGCGCCGCTGGGAGGTGAGTAGTACCGTGGCGTTCAACCATAAGCACCTGATCGACATTACCGAGTACTCCGAAGAGGACATCAAGCTCATCCTCGAGACCGCCAAGGCGTTCTCTGAGGTCAACGAGCGTGCGATCAAGAAGGTCCCCACGCTCAAGGGCAAGACCATCGTCAACATGTTCAACGAGCCCTCGACGCGCACCCGCAGCTCCTTCGAGCTCGCCGAGAAGCGCCTTTCGGCCGACAGCCTCAACTTTGGCGGCTCCTCGACCTCCACGGTCAAGGGCGAGAGCCTCGTCGACACCGTCGAGACCCTCAACGCCTACAAGATTGATTGCATCGTCGTTCGCGATAAGCACGCCGGTGCTCCCTACATCGTCACGCAGAACTCGCCCGCGAGCGTCATCTGCGCCGGCGACGGCAAGCACAACCACCCCACGCAGGCCCTGCTCGACCTGTACACCATCTGGGAGCACAAGGGTGACTTCCACGGTCTGAAGGTCGCCGTCGTCGGCGATATCGCGCACTCCCGCGTGTGCGGCTCGCTGATCCCCGCACTTAAGATCATGGGCTGCGAGACCTACGCCGTCGCCCCCGGCACGCTGCTGCCGCCGGCGCCCGAGGTCCTGGGCTGCGACCACGTGACGAGCGACCTCGATTCCGTCCTGCCCGAGCTGGACGTCGTCTACATGTTGCGCGTGCAGCAGGAGCGCCTCGAGGGCGCACCGTTCCCCACGATTCGCGAGTACCACAAGCTCTTCGGCCTGACCAAGGACCGCGAGAAGCTCATGAAGCCCGATGCGATTATCTGCCACCCGGGCCCCATCAACCGCGGCGTTGAGTTCGACTCCTATATGGCCGACCACCCGCAACGCTCCGTCATCCTGGAGCAGGTCTACGCCGGTATCTGCGTGCGTATGGCTATCCTGTATCTGCTGCTTGGAGGTGCCGATAATGGCCTTGCTTCTTAAGAATGCCCACGTCGTCGATCCGTCCGTCGAGCTTGACGGTGTCGTCGACGTCCTGATCGACGGTGACAAGATCGCCGAGGTCGGCGAAAACCTCGCCGCCGAGGGAGCCGAGGTCCGCGACCTTTCCGGCAAGTATCTCGTCCCCGGCCTGGTGGATATGCACGTGCATCTGCGCGAGCCTGGCTACGAGGTCAAAGAGGACATCGAGAGCGGCACCCGCGCTGCTGCCAAGGGCGGCTTCACCGGCGTGTGCGCCATGCCCAACACCGATCCCGTCACCGATAACGGCACCGTCGTGGAGTTCGTCAAGTCCCGCGCTGCCGAGGTCGGCCACTGCCGCGTCTATCCGTCGGGCGCCATGACCCGCGGTCTTAAGGGCGAGGCCATGTCCGAGATGGGCGATATGGTCGCCCACGGCGCCGTCGCCTTCACCGACGATGGTCGCGGCGTGCAGGGCGCGGGCATGCTCCGTCGCTGCATGGACTACGGCAAGATGTTCGGCAAGGTCTTTATGAGCCACTGCCAGGACGAGGATCTGGTCGGCCACGGCCAGATCAACGAGGGCAAGGTCTCGACCCGTCTGGCCCTCGAGGGTTGGCCGGCCGCCGGCGAGGAGCTTCAGATTGCCCGCGACATCGAGATTGCCAAGCTGACCGGTGCCAAGCTGCACATCCAGCACATCTCCACCGCTCATGGCCTGGAGCTCGTGCGTGCCGGTAAGGCTGCCGGTGTCCAGGTGACCTGCGAGGCCACCCCGCACCACATGTTCCTGACCGAGAACGACCTGGACGAGACCTACAACACCTCGCTCAAGGTCAATCCGCCGCTGCGCACCGACGAGGATGCCGAGGCCATCCGTCAGGGTGTCATCGACGGTACCGTCGACGCTATCGTTACCGACCACGCTCCCCACACCCCGTGGGAGAAGGCCCGCGAGTTCGAGCTCGCGCCCTTTGGAATGATTGGCCTCGAGACTTCGCTGTCGCTCGTGCTCACTGAGCTGGTCAACACGGGCAAGATGAGCGTGAGCCGCATGGTCGAGCTCATGGCCATCAAGCCGCGTGAGATTCTGGGCCTCGATCAGGTTCAGGTCAAGGCGGGCTCTGTCGCCGACCTGACCGTGTTCGACCCCTCCGCAACCTGGACGGTTGGCGAGGACGGTTACGAGTCGCGCGCCGAGAACTCCGGTTTTGCCGGCCGCACGCTCACCGGTCGTGCCACCGATGTATTTGTCGGCGGTAAACAGACGCTTGCCGACGGCTGCATCTGCTAGCATAGCCTTATCGCTTTTGTGCGCGGCGCCCTTGCGGTGCCGCGCTTTCTGTTCGCCTGAACCATGCAACCGCATGGGGGATTGGAGCGTCTATGCCCACACCTTCCACTGCACGCATGCACGACTTCGAGGTCGTCTCGAACCAGGAGATCGCCGACGGCATCTTCTCGCTCGTAATTTCGGCCCCCAAGCTTGCAAGTGCGCTCAAGCCCGGTCAGTTTGTGAACATTGCCGTGCCCGGCGATGCCTCCTCGCTGCTTCGCGTGCCCCTGAGCTTCTATCGCGCCGACGCCGAGGCCGGCACCGTCGAGCTGTGGTACGCCGTCGTGGGCGACGATACCCGCCGTCTGTCCCAGATGGGCCCTGGCTCCACCTCTAACCTGTTGGGCCCCGGTGGCCGTGGCTGGATGGTACCCGAGGGCACCAGGAAGGCACTGCTCGTCGCCGGTGGCATCGGCGTTCCGCCTGTGCTGTGTCTTGCCGGCATGCTTGCCGAGCAGGGTGTTGATGTGGACGTGTGCCTGGGCTTTGGCACCGCTTCCAAAGTCGTGGGTGTCGATGAGTTCCGTGCGCTGGGCGCCACGGTTAACGTGTGCACCGACGACGGTTCGCTCGGCACGCACGGTTTTTGCACCGATCCGGCAGCCGAGCTGCTTGGAGAGGGCGGCTACGACTACGTCGCCAGCTGCGGCCCCGCCGTCATGATGAAGAAGGTCGCCGCCGCTGCCGCCGAGGCCGGTGTGTACTGCGAGGTGTCGCTCGAGCGCATGATGAGCTGTGGCTTTGGCGCCTGCAACACCTGCAATGTCGAGACGGTCGACGGTATGAAGGGTGCTTGTATGTGCGGCCCCGTGTTCGATGCTTCCAAGGTGGTGGTCTTCTAGTGGGTACCGTGAACATGGCCGTCGATTTCGGCGGCGTCAAGATGCAGAACCCCATTAACACCGCAGCCGGTACCTTTGGCTACGGTTGGCAGTTCCAGAACTTCTTTGATGTTTCCCAGCTGGGCGCCATCACCACCAAGGGTTGCGCTGCCGAGCCCTGGCCCGGCAATCCCGCGCCCCGCATGGCCGAGATTCCCGGCGGTATGATCAACTCCGTGGGTCTTCAGAACCCCGGCGTGGCCGCCTTTGCCCGCGAGTCCGGTCCGTGGCTCGAACAGCTGTCCAAGGACGGCTGCCAGGTCATCTGTCAGGTTGCCGGTCACTCCGTTGACGAGTTTGTCCGCGCGCTCGAGATGTATGTCGAGCTGTGCCCCTGGGCTGCCGGCTACGAGATCAACGTGAGCTGCCCTAATATCGCCGCCGGCGGTGCCGCCATGGGCTCCACGCCCGAGGGCGCCTCTTCCGTTATGGCTGCCTGCCGCAAGGTGACCGATAAGCCGCTGTTCGTGAAGATGGCGCCGGTCAACGTCGCCGAGATCGCCAAGGCCCTCGAGGCTGCCGGTGCCGATGGCCTTTCGGTCATCAACTCCATCCAGGGCATGGCCATCGACGTCCATACCCGCAAGTCTCGCGTGGCCAAGCCCAAGGGCGGCCTTTCGGGCCCGCTGTGCCACCACATCGCCGTGCGCATGGTCTGGGAGGTCGCCCAGGCCGTCGATATCCCCATCAACGGTGTCGGCGGTGTCATGACCGGCGAGGATGCGGCTGAGTTTATCCTGGCCGGCGCCACCTGCGTGTCGGTCGGCATGGCCAACTTCGTCGATCCGTGTGCTTCGCTTAAGATCGCGCATGAGCTCGAGGCCTGGGCCGAGTCCCAGGGCGTAAAGGACATCAACGAGCTGGTAGGTGCTTTCGAATGCTAGAGAATGATGCCCGCGACCGTGTTATCGTCGCCCTCGACTGCGACCGTGAGCGCGCGCTCGAGCTCGCCCACGAGCTTTCGGGCCATGCCGCCTGGCTCAAGGTCGGCATGACGCTCTATTACGCTGAGGGTCCCCAGATCGTCAAGACCTTTAAGGACCTTGGCTTTAAGGTCTTCCTCGACCTTAAGTTCCATGACATTCCGCATCAGGTGCGCGGCGCTGCCCGCTCGGCCTCGCTTGCCGGTGCCGACCTGCTTTCGGTCCACGGCCTGGGCTCGGGCGCTATGCTCGCTGCCTGCCGTGAGGGTGCCGAGGAGGCGCGCGAGGACCGCGCCAAGCTCGTCGCCATCACCGTGCTCACGAGCATGAATCAGGATGCCTTGAGCGAGATCGGCGTCGAGTCGCCCGTGGCCGAGGAGGCCGCCCGCTTGGCAAAGCTCGCTCAGGCCAACGGCATCGATGGCATCGTGTGCTCGCCGATGGAGGCTCACGACATGCGTGAGCTGCTGGGTCCTGATGCCCTGATCGTGACTCCTGGTGTGCGTCCGGTGGGTGCCGCCCTTGGTGACCAGTCCCGCGTGGCGACGCCTTCCCAGGCTATCGAGCGCGGCGCAAGCCACATTGTGGTGGGCCGTCCCATCACCGGTGCCGACGATCCGGTTGCCGCCTTTGACGCCATCGTCGCCGAGCTGGTCGAAAACGTCGCGTAAAAGATTCCCCTAAGTCACCACTTTTGGGTCTCATTAGCACAAAATAGCCCCTGTGCCTGCGTAAACTTTCCCATCCTTTGTGTGGAATCGCAGGTCAGGGGCTTAACTTTGGGCGCAGTATATTGCACTTTTTGCGGGTATCGTCTAACCTATGGAGCCGCGATTAGGCATTTTGTACGTTCTACGTGCTAAAATGCCAATTATTGAATCAGATATAACCCAACTATTTGGAGGTACGAATGGCACTCCCTCAGCTTACCGACGAGCAGCGCAAGCAGGCTCTTGAGAAGGCTGCTGCCGCACGTCACGCCCGCGCTGAGCTTCGCGAGCAGATCAAGAAGGGCGAGAAGTCCCTCGAGTCCGTGCTCAACTCCGATGACCCCATCGCTTCCCGCATGAAGGTTTCCACCCTCATCGAGTCTCTCCCCGGTTATGGCAAGGCCAAGGCCGCCAAGATCATGGAGGAGCTCGGTATCTCCGCTACTCGTCGCGTCCAGGGCCTCGGTGTCCGTCAGCGCGAGCAGCTCCTCGAGCAGCTGACCAAATAAGTGAGCGCTCAGGATTCCAAGCTCTTTGTGATTTCTGGACCGTCAGGCGCAGGCAAGGGCACGCTCGTCACTCGTGTGCGCGAGCGCCGCTCTAACCTGGGCCTGACGGTTTCGGCTACCACGCGAGCACCACGTAAAGGTGAGGTCGACGGCGTCAACTACTTTTTTCTGACGCGCGAGGAGTTCGACCGCCGCGTGGCAAACGGTGAGTTTGTTGAGTGGGCCGAGGTCCACGGTAACTGCTACGGCACGTTGGTGAGCGAGGTCACATCCAAGCTCGCCTCGGGCGCGTCTCTGATTTTGGAGATCGATGTCCAGGGCGCCCTGCAGGTGAAGGAACGTTTCCCCGAGGCCGTGCTGATCTTTATCAAGCCGCCTTCGCTTGAGGTGCTCCGCGAGCGTCTAGTCGGTCGCGGTACCGAGACGCCCGAGACGATTGAGCTGCGTATGGCAAACGCCGCCGATGAGCTTGCCCTTGCCGACCGCTACGACGACGTCGTGGTGAATGACGATCTCGACCGCGCGACCGATGAGCTCGTTCGCGTTCTCGATATGCATGAAAGGATCTGAGGTCCGTGTCCGTTGTAAAGCCTTGCATTGACGATCTTCTGGAGAAGACCGATCACAACCGCTTCCTGCTCGCTTCGCTTGCCTCCAAGCGCGCCTGCGACATCAATAGCATGCTGCGTGGCCAGCACAACCGCGTGCTTGCCGTCCAGGATGTCGATGACATCACCATCGGGCTTTCCGGTGCCGATACCATCTCGATGGCTATGGACGAGATTGTCGACGGCGACATCTCTTACGACGAGGCTCGTTACGAGAAGGCGCTCGGCCACAAGGTTGCTGAAGCCTAAATGGCAGCTCGCGTCTGCCTGGTCCATTATCACGAGGTTGGACTGAAGGGCAAGAACCGCGCACATTTTGAGCATATCCTCATGGATAACATCAAGGCGGCCTTGGCCGCCTTTTCCGTGAATGCCGTGTCTCGAATTTCCGGTTATATCCTCGTGACCTTTAACGAGCATCAGGCCGACGAGGCGGCGCGTGTCATTCGCACCGTTCCCGGCGTTGCCCGTGTGTCTTTGGCGTATCACACCAACCGCGACCCGCAGGAGTACTGCGCCGCCGCAGTGAAGGCGCTGCGCGAGTTTGGTTCCTTCGATTCGTTTAAGGTGCACGCCAAGCGCTCCAATACTGACT
>CABQHR010000081.1 GCA_902463875.1 uncultured Collinsella sp. | reverse complement strand
CGCGTCATTTTGATTTGATAAATCCCAGCCGCGACAAGAGAGCCAAAAGTACCTCCTGCAGCGCTAGCTAGCAGATAACTTGCGTGTGCTCCTCGATGGCGGCACGATCCTCGGCGGCGATACTCGGCTCGCACACCACGGCGTCCAGGCTGTCCAGGCGACAGAAGGTGTAGAAGTCGCGCTTGCCGATCTTGCTGGAGTCGGCGATCAGGTAGCGCGAATCAGCCTTGCTAAAGGCGAGCTGCTGGATGCGGCCCTCTTCCATGTTGGAGGTGGACACGTCGCCATCCAGGATGCCGTTGGCGCCGATAAACGCCGCGTCGATACCCAGCGCACGCAGGGTATCCTCGGCCGTGGGGCCCACAAAGGCGGCGGTGCGACGACGGTACATGCCGCCCACAAGGCACAGATCGCAATCCTCGCGCTCCTCGAGCAGGTTAAACACCGAGAGCGAGTTGGTCACAATGCGCAGGCGAAACGCCGGCAGCATCGAGGCCATCTGTTCAACCGTGGTGCCCGTGCCCAAAAAGATGGTCGAGCCTTCCTCGATAAGCTCCACGGCACGGCGCGCGATCTGCAGCTTTTCCTCAGCATGCTTGGTGCGCTTTTCGCTGTGCGAGTACTCATGGCGCAGCATGGCATGGGGGCGACCCTGTGCACTGCGAGCTCCACCGTGCACACGCTCAATCTCGCCCAGGCTCGCAAGTTCCTCAAGGTCGCGGCGGATCGTCATGTCCGAGACACCTAATGCATCCGAAATCTCCTTGACCGAGACCGTGCCCTGCTCCTCGAGCAGCTGACGAACCTTATCCTGTCGCTCTGCCTTAATCACGATGAGTCCTCGCCAATCCACGCGTACATCAATTCAAACAGTAACGAACAAATTGTATCAGACTCGCGCGGACTAAAAATGAGCGCTTCAACTGCGCCTTCATTACTTTTTTTGAGAAAAATACCCCCTGCTTTAGTGAGGTGTAGTGATAATCTCGCCTGTTCGCGCTACAGTTTGTCCGAAATACCTCGATGTTAGGAACCAAATGATCACTTCCGAGCTTTTCGGCACCGCGCCGTGCGGCACCCCCGTTCATCGCTACACCCTCAACGGGCCCGAGATCTGCGTTCGCATTATGGACTATGGCGCCACCGTTCTGGGCATTGACGTACCCGACATCCCCGGCAACGTACGCGATGTGGTGCTGGGTTTCGATAAGCTCGAGGATTACTTTGACAACCCCGCCTGCTTTGGCGCGACCATCGGCCCCGTGGCCAACCGCACCGCGGGTGCCACGATCACTATCGACGGCACGGACTGGCATATGCCGGCCAACGAGAGCGCCAACAACCTGCACAGCGATCTTGAGCACGGCCTGCACAAGCGCGTGTGGGACGTTGAGCTCGATGAGGCCCACAACGCCGTACGTATGACCACCTCGCTCGAGGACGGCGAGCTGGGACTCCCCGGCAACCGCACGTTTACGGCCGTGTTTACCGTAACGCCGATGGGCCGTTTCCGCATCGAGTACGGCTGCGAGAGCGACCGCGCCACCTACGTGTCCATGACCAACCACACGTACTTTAACCTTGCCGGCCACAACGCCGGTATGGACTGTGAGCACTTCTTTGTAGCCAACGCTGCTCACTACCTGCCCATTAACGAGCAGAACATCCCCACCGGAGAAATTGCCCCGGTCGAGGGCACGCCGTTCGACTTCCGCGAGCTGCGCCCCGTCGCCCCCGGTATGGAAGCCGACGATCCGCAGATTAAGCAGGCCCGTGGCTACGATCACTGCCTGTGCGTCGATGGCTATCAGTACGGCCGTAATCTGCGCCGCGCGATGCACGTCGAGGAGATGTGGACCGGCCGCGAGATGGATTACTACACCACCGCCCCGGGCGTACAGCTTTACACCGGAAACTGGCTGGGCGACGAGCATGCCAAGGACGATGCCAACTATGGTTGGGGCGCCGGCTTTGCCCTCGAGGCAGAGATGTACCCCGACACGCCGCACCATCTGCTGTTCCCCCAGGGCATCGTGGGTCCGGGTCATCCCTACAGCAATGTGATCGAATACCACTTTATGAGGCACTAAGCCCATAACGCAACATATCGCACAGCGGCGCCCGCCGGCACCACCGCCGACGGGCGCTTTTATACCTAGTCATTGGGGACGTTCTTAAACGACTAGTCGTTGAGGACACTCTTTGCCGAATGTGGCCGCCGCATCATCGATGATGCCGTGTCCTCGCGCGCAATGGTGGCGTCCGTCCCGCTTCGACCGTCGCGTTACGGCGCGAGAACATCCAGCGGAACAACTTGGACGCCACGCTCGGTAACATAGGCTTGCGAACCAAACCCGATGATCACGACTTTAGAAACCGGCGGGTTGTTTCCGGCGGCAACCATGCGCTTCTCGACAGCAACAAGGCTGTCAGACGCCTCTTCGATTTGAGCAGAGCTGAGTTTAACTTCGACCGGAATCCACGTTCCGCCAGGAGCCGCAATGACCGCATCGACTTCTAGATCGCGAGAATCATGATAGTGATAAAGACCCATTCCGTTTGCTCGTGCGTAAACCCACAAATCATGAAGCACCAGCGATTCAAAAAGCAGTCCAAGCGTCTTGAAATCTAGCAGTAGTGTCTCCGGGGTCGCCCCGAGTGCGGCGGCCGCCAGCGACGGGTCGGCGAGGTGATGCTTCTTTGAGTCTCTTAAATGCACCGGAGGTCTCATTGCAGGGTTCCACGCGGGAATATCGCGTACGAAACTAACCCGAGCAAGAAGAGATATATATGATGCCGCCGTCTGTCTCGATACTTCTCCACCAAGATCAGCTACGAGTGTCTTGAGCGTCGCCAAAGTGGATTCATTACGCGCAAGCGATTCGATGACAGCTTTGACCTTTTCAGGGTCGCGGCGAGAGCCGTCGACACGGGACAAATCTTCTTCGGCGACTATGCCGATATAGCGTTTTGCCATCGCGGACGCAGCCCGCGTATCGCGTCCAGCCGCTGCAGGCCATCCGCCACGAACAACGCACTCGGCAATCGAGGCAGAGTCCAACGACCCGAAGGCGCCGCTGAACTTTTCGCCAGAAATAATGCCCGACAGCTGAACTGCACCACTAGATTTCCCAAGTTCGAAAAGCGTCATGGTATCCATGCGCAGTTTGGCGAATCTTCCAGCGCCACTGTGCATCGGACGTTCGTCGTCTCGCGGTGTTGCCGATCCCGTAAATATGAACTGACCAGGCTCACCGCCGCGGTTGTCGCACTCAAACCGTGCCGCGTCCCAAAGTTTCGGAACCTCCTGCCACTCGTCAATCAGCCGCGGCACCTCGCCGGAAACGGCAAGAGCCGGATCCGTCTCGGCGCGTAAGCGATTCTCGAAGTTGCGGGACGGGTCCATGAGAAGGAGCCTGGACGCCGCACGGGTCTCGGCCGTGGTCGTCTTTCCACACCATTTCGGTCCCTCGATGAGAACGGCACCGAATATGCCCAGAAGCTGGTCGAGCTCATTTTCGACAATTCTGGTGTAGTACTTTTTTGGCATATTTATCACCATTGCTACCAGCGCGTTTAACCAAATTTTCAGTTTCCATTTAACCAAATTTCAGTTCTCTGATTAACCATATTTACGCAATTCAATTAACGAAACAGATTTAGAAGCCATTTTTGCGAACGGTTTAAGCTGTGGTGCAGTCATTGACGTTCTAAAAGACATGTCGAAAGGGACACTCTTTTCATAGTTCCGACACATGCGCCAACATGCCTGAAATCGGCGCGCTACAGATTGCGCCCATCTACTACTTTTACTCCCGCACCCCTGACCATACGCCCCTATTTTCAAAAATCGCACGTTCGCTACCTGCGGTTTTAATAGTGAGATTATCATCGTTGTTCGAGGTAAGCGACCAAAAGTAGTAGATGGCCCCAATTCCTGGCCGAGGGCATCTCGCCGCTCCTCCACGGGAAAATACGATCCGTTTTCCTCCGCCCCCAGGGGATCACGTGAGCAGGTTCTCGATGGGATCGGGATCGGAGCTGGGGAGGTAGCGGATTTCTAGTTCTATGCCGAGCTTTTGCAGCTCTCTGAGAGCAGCGACGCCTGCATCGTCTATGGCGACTGCGGGCGTTACGGAGCGCTTGCCCTCCCCCGCCTGCATATGGCCAATGCTGATCTTGGTGATGGGCACGCCGCCCTTCACCAGCGCCAATGCATCCGCGGGCGATGCCACCATAATCAGGATCCATTGGCGCGGCGTTGCAGAATGTATGACCTCGATGGCCTTTTGCACCGAGAAAAACCGTGTCCACACGCCTTCTGGCGCCGCGACCCTCATAGGCGCCCACTTGCGCGAATCCGCCGCAATCTCGTCGTTAACGATCAGGACGAGGTTGGAACCAACCGCCTCATTCCACAGCTCAACGTCTTGCCCGTAAATAAACCGATCATCGATGCGTGTGAGAAGAATCTTGGGTTGAGCCATCGCTGCCCCATTCTGCTTGAGACCCGTAAGAGCAAGACATCGCGTCCTAAATATTAGTGCATTTAAAGTGAGAAAAGCCGTCAGAACACTTGCGCGGATGTGCGATGTCCCGTATCATAGACAGCCGTTGACGCCTCAGTTGCGTCACCACATGGCCGCCAGCGTAGCTCAGTTGGTAGAGCACCGCTCTCGTAAAGCGGGGGTCACCGGTTCGAGCCCGGTCGCTGGCTCCATTGCACAAGACAGCCGCCTTAGGGCGGCTTTTTTGTTGCCGATTTCGGACGCACATCCGCCAATCCAAGCACAACGCCGTCGACAACTCCCCTACTCAACAAAAAGCCCCGCCAACCGCGGCCTCCCAAACGGGGAACCGCGATTAACGGGGTTCAAGCGCGCTCCTCAATGGAATCACGCCAGCAGACGAACAGCTCAGCCGAGCAGCGCGCTACTCCTCCCAGTAGGCGTCGGCAAGCAGCTTAAAGCAGATCTTCTTGACCGGCTGTGCGCCATCGCCCGGGAACTCGAGCGTGGGCATGTGAGGCTCGCCGGCAACGAACAGCGCAAACTTGTCGTCGGCAAGATCGCCGGCGATCGAAGCGTCGGAATCGACCAGATCGTAGTCGTCCTTCTCGTCAAACTCCTGGACCAGCGTCAGGCTGCCCGTGGCGACCTTAAAAGCCTCGCGACCCTCGACGTCGATCTGTAGGTCGTGATAGCGCTGATGCGTCTCATAGTGAGCCTCGGCCTCAGGACGCGTCGTGGGAGCCATGACGTTCGCAAAGACCTTGTCGCCCAGAATCGGATGGCTGCCGACCTCGAGCTCCGCCGGATCGTTCTCCTCGAGCCAATCGATCAGCACGTCGAGGCCCTTGAGCATTCCGCGGTATTCCTCGATATCGCCCAGTGCACCGTAAATCATCTAAATCCCCTCTCGGATCGTTTCTTTGGCGGCTACTCGGCAAACGCATTGCCGACGCTGTTGCCACCCACATACGTCTCGACCAGGCTAAGGTCGGGATTGAACACGACGGCATCGGCGTCGCGCCTCGGCATAATGCTACCGCACTTGTCGTCGACTCCAACCACAAGCAAACGACCGATGCCGGAGCCGCAGCACAACTTCTTACAGCTCGGTTACGACAACACCGTTGTAGACCTCGTCCCAACGGTCCATGACCAGATGGCCGGTCATCGGATCCATGGCATTGAGCTTGCCGCAGGTGTTGGCGGTACGCAGCACCGTCTCGTCGTCTGCACCGGCAGCGATGGCATGCGCGAAGCCAGCGATGGTGGAGTCGCCGGAACCCGTGGCGTTAACAGCCGGGATATCAGGCGTCTTGGCGCGGAACGCACGGCCGTTGTGGAAGCCCACGGAGCCGGCGGCGCCCATGGACACGACGACCCAAGGGATATCGGAGAAGCGGGCGTCGGAGGCAAGCGCTGCGCGAAGCTCGTCCACGTCGTCGGTGGTAAAGCTCGTGCCCAGAAGGCCGTTGATCTCGGTCAGGTTAGGCTTAACCAGCTCGGGCTTGACCTCGGACTTAAGGGCGGCCTCGAGCGAGGCACCCGAGGTGTCGAGTAGCACCTTGGCGCCGGCGTTCTCGGCAATGCCCGTAATCTTGGCATAGTAGTCGGCCTCGACGCCGCGGGGCAGCGAGCCCGAGATAGTGACGACATCGGCCTTGCTCGCTAGCTCGGTAAACTTGGCGGTAAAGGCATCGAGCTCCTCGGGAGCAATCGTCGGGCCGCTCTCGAGCAGCTCGGTCTGGTTGCCAGCGTGGAGAATATTCAGGCAGATGCGGGTCTCGCCGGCGATGGGTACAAAATCGTTCTTGATGCCGTTGGCATCCATGAGTTCCGCCATGTAGGCGCCCATGTGACCGCCGAGCAGACCGGTAGCAACAACATCGTCGCCCAGCTGGCCCAGGACACGGGCCACGTTGAGGCCCTTGCCGCCGGCGGTCTTTTCGGGCGTCACGCGGTTGACGTCGTCGATAACAAGCTCGTCGAGCTGATAGCGCGTATCGACGGACGGATTCATCGTAACGGTGAGGATCATTTTTAGCTCCTTATCTCGCAGGCTCCTTGTGCCTCGCGATACGAGTCGACAAAACGGAATTACAGAATCTCAATCGTGAACGAGCGAACGACGGTCTCCTTGGGCTTGGCGACAAGGAAGCCGCGCTTGTGTTCAAGCACATCGTCCTCATCAGAGCAGGTCGAAAGGCCGCCCCAAGGCTCAACTGCCACAAAATCGCCCTCGGGCTTGCTCCACACAATGAGATACGGGAAGCCCTCAAAGCTCAGGCGAACGCCCTTGTCCTCCCCCTTCTTGGAAAGCGTGACCTGACGGCTCTCGAGCACGTCAAAGATAGTCTCGGCAAAATCGAAGAGCTCGTGCGACAGCGGCAGGGTCTTTCCCACCATGGGGTTCTTGGAGCGCCTGTCCACGTCGATCAAACCGGTCGAGGGAACGGCGGTGCAAAGCTCCGCGGCCTCGTCCTTCTCAAACCGCAACTCGTAGTCCGTATAGGCCTCGCCCTCATCGAGCGGACACCTAAAGCCGGGATGCCCACCGATAAAGAACGGCATGTCCTCGGTACCCTCGTTGGTAACCTCATAGGAGACGCGCACGGCGCTGTCCTCGAGCGTATAACGGGCGACGAGCTTAAACGGATACGGATAATCGCTCAGCAGCGCGGCGTTATTCTCCGAAGCCAGGCACATCGCCAGCTCGTTCTCGCCTTGGCTCAGCAGCTTCCACTCCTGCTTGCGCGCAAAACCGTGGCGAGCGAGCTTTACATGATGCCCGGCAAACGTCATGGCGCTACCATCGCGCAGGCCTCCGCAAATCGGAAAGCAGATCGGTGCCTGGCCGGACCACACGGCGGGATCGCCCTGCCACAGATACTCGCGACCTCCAGCCTCGATCGAGGTAAACGAGCCGCCAGCCGTGGACACCTTAATAGAAATCGAATCGTTGGAGAGAGCGTATTCCATTGCCCATCCTTTCGAACAACTGCTCTGTCATCGCTCGCAAGCACCCGTCTCAGTCCTAGCCAAAAGACAAACCTGCACGTTCATCGAT
This sequence comes from uncultured Collinsella sp., assembly GCA_902463875.1. GTDB lineage: Bacteria > Actinomycetota > Coriobacteriia > Coriobacteriales > Coriobacteriaceae > Collinsella. The sequence goes on along the minus strand of CABQHR010000081.1, from coordinate 266 downwards.
GTGTCCGGTATCCCAGCCATGCAACGGGGTACCATATTGACATTGACTTCATTACAGCTGAAAGGCCTTCTTATGCGAACCATCATCCTCTACGCCTCGCGCCACCACGGCAACACGAAAAAGCTCGTGGACGCCATTGTCGAGGCGCATCCCGAAATCGATACCCTCGACGTAAAGGCACTCGGTAAAAACGAGTACCCCGACCTGCACGAATACCATCTGATCGGCGTCGCCACGGGCATCTATTACTCCGAGATCGACAAGGA
>CABQHR010000080.1 GCA_902463875.1 uncultured Collinsella sp. | reverse complement strand
GGCACGCGCGGCCCTGAAGGACCTGCGTGCCCGCGAGAGCGAGGCACGCAACAAGTTATCCGAGGTACGCTCGGAGCTTGCCAGCCAAAAGAAGCTCGATGCCCGCATGGCTGACAGCTCGCCGCTGGTGAGCCGTCTGATGGGCGCGCTGGGCGATGATGTCTCGGGTCGTCTGGGTGACGTGCTCGAGGCTCCTCGTGAGCTCGAGGGCCTGATCGAGCAGCTGCTTGCCGGCGATATCGATGCTCTTTTGTTTGATGACACCGCCACGCTTGAGCGTGCCGGTCGCGCGGCTCTGGACCAAAAGAAGGCCTCGGGTGAGGCGCTGCTGGTCGCGCGCGGTGTGAGCGCCTCTGCTGCCGCTAAGGGCGCTGCCGGTTCTCGCCTGGTCGATCGTCTGTCCGTGCGCTCCGGTTATGGCCCGGTTGTCGAGGCCCTTCTCGGCGGCTATTACGTGGTCGATAACTTGGCTGCCGCGTTGGCTGCCCCTGTCGTTGACGGTGTGACCTACGTGACTCCCGATGGCGCCCGCGTGAGCTGTGGTGGTCTGGTGCGCGTGGGGCTCGATGCCGGCGAGGCTTCGGGTGCCTTGGAGCGCAAGCGCCGCATCCGTGAGCTCGAGGGCCTGGAACCCGATCTGGCTGCCATCTTTGAGCATGCTTCGGACCAAGTCGTTGAGGCCAACGTCGCCGTCGAGGAGGCACGTGCCGCCGAGGGCGATGCCGCCGGTGAGATCGCCCGTCTTGAGGGTGAGCGCCGCTCGCTGCTCTCCGAGATCGGCCGCTTGGAGCAAAGCGCCAACAATGCCGAGGTCGAGCGCGTGCGCATCTCCAAGCGCCGCGAGCAGGCCGCGGAGGCCGTTCGCGCTGCGCGCCCGCGCGTTGACGAGCTCACCCGTTCGCGTGACGAGGCGCGTGCACAGGCAAGCGACCTGGGTCTCCAGATTGCCGAGGCCAACGATGAGCTCGATCGCGTTCGCCGTGACGATTCCGAGGCCGCCGGTAAGCTCGCCGATGCCAAGGTGCGCCTGGCGCAGACGAGCGAGCGCCTGCGTTCGCTGAAGGGCCGCGTGCCCGACCTTGAGCATCGTCTTGAGGGCATCGACCGTCGTATCCGAGGAACACGCCAGGCTTCGCACTCGCTCGAGCTGCTGCGCCTGCGCGTCGACCCCATGCACGAACGCTATTCTGCCCTGTTGGAACGCGCATCGGATTGGGCAGCGCGCCTGCGTGACCAGGCCTCTCTGGAAGAGGCGGACTCCGCTTCGCTCAAGAAGACCATCGAGGATGCCAAGGCCGAGGTTTCCCGTGCCAAGGAGCGGGTTGATGCCGCCACGGCGACGCAAAATGAGTTCAAGGTTGCGCGCGGCAAGCTCGAGGTGCAGGTAGAGGCGGCCATCAAGGCCATTACCGCCGATGGCACCACGGTGCTCGAGGAAGCGCTCATGCTTCCGGCGCCCACCGACCGCGACGCCGCCGAGCGCGAGCTCAACCAGCTCGTGCGTCAGATCAACAATCTGGGCCCCGTGAACCAGGTTGCCATGGAGGAGTACGAGCAGCTCAAGCGCCGCGCCGATTACATCGAGGAGCAGCTGGCTGATCTGGAGAGCGCGCGCAAGGCGCTCACCAAGATCACGGTGGCCATTGATCGCAAGATGCGCAAGGCGTTTCTGGTGACGTTTGAGAAGGTCGACGCGAACTTCCGCGAGATCTTCGCCATGCTGTTCCCGGGTGGCCAGGCTCATCTTGAGATGACCGATCCCGAGCATCCTGCCGAGACGGGCATCGAGGTCGTGGCGCAGCCGCGCGGCAAGCGCATTACCAAGATGATGCTCATGTCGGGTGGCGAGAAGAGTCTGACGGCGCTCGCCCTGCTCTTTGCCGTGTACCGCACGCGCACGGTGCCGTTCTATGTGCTGGACGAGGTCGAGGCGGCGCTTGATGACGCCAACCTGTCCAAGCTCATCGGAGCCCTCGATGTGCTGCGTTCCGATACACAGCTCTTGGTCATTTCGCATCAGCGCCGTACTATGGAGGACGCTGACGTTCTCTATGGCGTCTCGATGCAAGCCGACGGCGTCAGCCGCGTCGTCTCGCAAAAACTCGATCGCGAAACCGGAAAGGTCGTGAATGCATAATGGGATTCTTTGACGCTCTCTCGCGCGGACTCGAGCGCAGCCGCGAGGCCCTCAATGAGGTCTTTTACTTCGGCGGTGAGGTCGACGAGGATTTTTGGGAGGACCTAGAGGACACTCTCGTCATGGGTGACATGGGTGCCGAGGTCGCTATCAAGGTGTCCGATGACCTGCGCGATGCCGCGGCCAAGAAGAACCTCAAGACCGCCCCGCAGCTCCGTCGTGCCCTAGCCGAGCAGCTCGAACAGCACTTTGTGCCCATCGAGCGCGATCCGTTCGCCGATACGCCGAGCTGCGTGCTGTTTGTGGGCATCAACGGCGCCGGCAAGACCACGACGGTCGGCAAGATCGCGAGTGCCATGGCCGCCCGCGGCAAGAACGTCGTGATCGGTTCTGCCGATACCTTCCGCGCTGCCGCCATCGAACAGCTCGATGTGTGGGGCCAGCGCGCCGGCGTTCCCGTCATCAAGCGCGATCGCGGCTCCGATCCGGCGAGCGTGTGCTACGACGTGCTCGACGAGGCCGACAAGCGCGGCAGCGACCTGGTACTTATCGATACCGCCGGCCGTCTGCACACGAGCCCCGAGCTTATGCGCGAGCTTGCCAAGGTGGTCAACGTGACGCGTAAGCGCGCCGCCAATATGGCCGCCGGACCCATGCCCGTCTCGGTCGTCCTCGTAATCGATGCCGCGACAGGCCAAAACGGCCTCAACCAGGCGCTCGAGTTTAACGAGGCGCTGGGCCTGGACGGTATTATCATGACAAAGCTCGACGGTACGGCAAAGGGCGGTATCGCCATGGCCGTGGCCGAGAAGCTCAAGCTTCCCATCCTGCGCATCGGCGTGGGCGAGCAGGTCGATGACCTGCAGGAGTTTAATGCCAAAGATTTCTGCCGCGCCCTGGTGGGCGAGTCCAACTAAGGAGTGACTAGTGTTTGATTCTCTGAGCGATCGCCTCAACGACACATTTGACCGTCTGCGCGGCAAGGGTAAGCTGACCGAGGCCGATATCACCTCTGCCATGCGCGACATCCGCATGGCGCTGCTCGAGGCCGACGTCAACTTCAAAGTCGTCAAGGAGTTTGTCGCCAAGACCAAGGAGCGCTGCATGACCGCCGAGGTCATGGAGTCGCTGTCGCCGGCGCAAAACGTCGTCAAGATCGTGCTCGACGAGCTCACCGAGATGCTCGGTTCCACCGAGAGCAAGCTCGTCTTTAGCAACCGCATTCCCAACGTCATCATGCTCGTTGGCCTGCAGGGCTCCGGTAAGACCACGGCAGCTGTAAAGCTGGCCTACCTGCTCAAGAAGCAGGGTCGCTCGCCGCTGCTTGCCGCGTGCGACGTCTACCGCCCCGCCGCTGCCGACCAGCTGGCCACGCTTGGCGGAGAGATCGGCGTGCCGGTCTTCCGCGGCGACGGCGCGCACCCGGTCGATATCGCTAAGGGCGCCATCCAGGAGGCCGTCGACCACCTGCGCGACGTGGTCATCGTCGATACCGCCGGTCGTCTGCAGATCGACGAGCAGATGATGCAGGAGGCCGTGGACATTAAGAAGGCCGTCAAGCCCGATCAGGTGCTGATGGTCGTCGATGCCATGACTGGCCAGGATATCGTCAACGTGGTCTCGACGTTTGCCGAGCGCACCGACTTTGACGGCGTGATCATCTCCAAGCTCGACGGCGATGCCCGTGGCGGCGGCGCGCTTTCCGTGCGCCAGGTGACCGGCAAGCCCATCAAGTTCGTGAGCATGGGCGAGAAGCCCGATTCGTTGGAGCCGTTCTATCCCGATCGCATGGCCAAGCGTATTCTGGGTATGGGCGACGTCGTCGGTATTATCGAGAAGGCCCAGGAGGCAGCCGATGCCGAGCAGCTCGAGGCTGCCGAGCGCATGCTGCGCGAGGGCTTTACCATGAACGACATGCTCGACCAGATGAAAGCCGTCAAGAAGATGGGCGGCATGAAGGGCATTCTGGGCATGCTTCCCGGTGGCCAGCGCGCGCTCAACCAGATGGGCGGCAACCTGGACGAGGGTATTTTCGATAAGAACGAGGCCATCATCATGTCGATGACCAAGGAGGAGCGCCTGCGTCCCTCCATCATCAACGGCCAGCGTCGCGCCCGCATCGCCAAGGGCGCCGGCGTGACCCCCACCGAGGTCAACAGCCTTATGAAGCAGTGGGGCGAGATGAACAAGATGATGGGCCGCATGCGCACGATGGCAAATCAGGCTCAGGCCGGCGGCAAGAAGGGCAAGAAGGGTAAGAAGGGCAAAAAGATGCGCATGCCCAATATTCCCGGTCTGGATGCCATGGGCCTGGGCGGTATGGGCGGCCTGGGTGGCTTGGGAACGGGCGGTCCCAAGTCCGATATGGACCTGCTGCGTCAGATGGAAGCGCAGATGCGCAATAAAAAGTAATGGCTCTTTTGAGTTGTGTATGGCGAAGGCCGCCTGGATCGTATTCCAGGCGGCCTTCGCCGTTCGTTTGCAGGTTGTTGTACGCGTAGGAGCGTGCTGGCGGCAGGGTATTTGCCGCTAGTGGCAGCCGCAACCCTCGTGGCCCTTGTGCTCGTGATGGCCGTGGCAGCCGCAGGACTCGCCATGCTCATGGGCGTGCTCGTGGTCGTGACCATGGCAGTCGCAGGTGGCCTCGCCGGTCTGCGCGAGCGTGCCCGCGATAAGGGCCTCGACGCAGGCGTCGCAGCTGCCCTGGGCGCCCGCGTAGACCGTGATGCCGGCCTGGGTGAGTGCGTTGATGGCGCCGCCGCCGATACCGCCGCAGATAAGCGTGTCGACGCCGCCGTTGGCAAGCAGGCCCGCCAATGCGCCGTGACCGGTGCCGCCGGTGCCCACGACCTGTTCGTTGAGCACCTTGCCATCCTGGATGTCGTAGATCTTGAACTGCTCACTACGGCCAAAGTGCATAAAGATGTTGCCGTTGTCGTACGTCGTTGCCACCCTCATGGCGCCGACCTCCTTTGCTGGCCATGCGGCCGTCGTTGCGGTGATGGGGGAGTACGCGATAGTGCCGCCCTCGATGACGAGCGCCCGACCATTGATCAGCGCGTTTGCCACCTTGCGATGCGCTCGGCTGCAAATAGCCGCCACCGTGGCACGAGCGATACCCATGTGCTGGGCGACAGCCTCCTGATTGAGGCCTTCCAGGTCGCACAGGCGCAGGACTTCGAGCTCATCGACCGTCATGTCGATCGCGTCTCCGCTGGCCAGGCCATCGGGGGTAAAGCCACGATATTCGGGGATGATCCCAACGCGGCGCAATTTTTCGCGTCTTCCTGCCATACACACTCCAAACCTGACATATGTCAACAATAGAATAGCGCGCATGAGGAACCATGCAAGGTATTTCTGGCATATGTCAGAAAATGAGGGCTTATGTTTGGGCTGTGGGGCCGCGTGCGCCTGGGCTACAATAAAAATTGCTTATAGGCGACTGACAGGAGGGTCAATGAGCAAGGCTGATCAACAGTTTGTATCCATGTGCCGCGATATTCTGGACCATGGCACCACCACCGAGGGCCAAAAGGTCCGTCCGGTGTGGGAGGATGGCACCCCTGCCTATACCATTAAAAACTTTGGCGTTACGGCACGTTACGACCTGCGCGAGGAGTTTCCCGCGCTTACCCTGCGTCGTACGGCCCTCAAATCTGCCATGGATGAGATCCTATGGATCTATCAAAAGAAGTCCAATAACGTGCATGACCTCAACAGCCATATTTGGGACGAGTGGGCCGACGAGACTGGCTCCATCGGCAAGGCCTACGGGTATCAGATTGGGCAGAAGAGCCATTATGCCGAGGGCGACTTTGACCAGATGGATCGCGTGCTGTACGACCTTAAGAACACGCCGTACAGCCGCCGCATTATGACGAACACGTACGTGTTTAGCGACCTGTCCGAGATGCACCTGTATCCGTGCGCCTACAGCGTGACGTATAACGTGACACAGCGTCCGCAGGATGATAAACCGACGCTCAACATGATTCTCAACCAGCGCAGCCAGGATATTTTGGCTGCGAACAACTGGAATGTGTGCCAGTACGCCATTTTGCTGATGATGGTCGCGCAGTCGGTCGATATGATTCCCGGCGAGCTGCTACATGTGATTGCCGATGCCCACATTTACGACCGTCATGTCGATATCGTCCGCGAGCTTATTGAGCGTCCGCAGTTTGCCGCGCCCAAGGTAACGCTTAACCCCGATGTGCATGACTTCTATGCGTTTACGACCGACGACCTGATCGTCGAGGGTTATGAGCACGGCCCGCAGGTCAAGAACATCCCCATTGCGGTGTAGGTGACGCACATGACGTGTAAGCTTTCTGCCATTGTTGCCGTATGCGACGACTGGGGCATTGGGTGTGAGGGCGACATGGTGGTGTCCAATCGCGCCGACATGCGCCATTTTGTGGCGTGCACCAAAGGGTGCCCGGTTATTATGGGACGCAAGACCCTGCTGAGTTTTCCCGGCGGGCGCCCGCTCAAGAACCGCCGCAATATCGTGCTTACCCGCGACGAGAGCTTTGCTGCCGAGGGCGTCGACGTGGTGCATAGCGTCGACGAAGCGCTCGCTGCGGTTGCCGATGAGCCCGTTGCGTGGGTGATCGGCGGTGGCGAGGTGTATCGTCAGTTTTTGCCGCATTGCGTGGAGGCGGAGGTCACGCACAACCATTGTGTGCATGACGTGGATACATACTTTCCCGATTTGGATGCCGATCCCGCGTGGGAGATTGCGCGGGCCAGCGAATCGGCGGTTGTCGCTGCCGGAGAGGGCGATGAGGGCCTCAATTATGAGTTCGTGACGTATCGTCGCGTTGATGCGTAAACCCGATTATCCCTTCGGTATTATCGGGTTGGAATGAGTGGCGGGGCAGCGCATGGCGTTGCCCCGATATTTGTATAGATGTGCTGTAAAGAAGGGTGCGGGCTGGCTGCTATGACTGATGCCGTTGAGGTGCTGCGAATTGATTCGCTCGAGGACGAGCGGCTCGATGCCTACGTGCGACTGACCGAGCGCGAGCTGCGCTGCGTGCTGGAGCCGCAAAAGGGCATCTTTATCGCCGAGAGTGCCAAGGTCATCGAACGTGCGGTGCGCGCCGGATACGAGCCGGCGAGCTTTCTTTTGGGCGAGCGCTGGCTCGACCAGATGATGCCGCTGTTTGAGCGCCTGGCGGTACGCGAGGGCGCGGGTCCGGTTCCCGTGTTCGTTGCCTCGATGGAGCTTATGGAGCGTCTGACGGGTTTTAACGTGACGCGCGGTGCGCTCGCGGCATTTCGTCGCCCGCGACAGATTCCGGTTGATGAGTTCTTGGGCGGCGTCGTCGAGGCGGCGGGGGAGCGCCCGGTGCGCGTGTGCGTGCTCGAGGGCATTGTCGACCATACCAATGTGGGCGCAATATTCCGCTCGGCGGCCGCGCTCAACGTCGACGGCATTTTGGTCAGTCCTACGTGTTGTGATCCGCTGTATCGTCGTTCGGCCCGCGTGAGCATGGGCACGGTGTTCCAGGTGCCCTGGACACGCATTGGCAGCGAAGCGCGCGTATGGCCGCATGATGGGCTGGCGGCGCTACACGATGCCGGCTTTTCGTGTGCCGCTATGGCGTTGACGGATGATTCGGTGTCGCTGGACGATCCCGCGCTCCAGGAGATTGACCGCCTGGCAATCTTTATGGGCACCGAGGGTGCTGGCTTGGGCGCCAAGACCATTGCAGGCTGCGACCGCGCCGTGCGTATTCCGATGGCGCATGGGGTCGATTCACTCAACGTGGCCGCGGCAAGCGCTGTTGCCTTTTGGCAGCTGTGCCCGCATGTGAGCAACGAGTACCACTACCAGCCGGGGCTGTATCACTAGGCAGATAGTTAGCACCGGGCTCTGGTTC